>JANOFW010000396.1:0-8660 GCA_031413835.1 Planctomycetia bacterium | reverse complement strand
GCGCGCGCGGCCAGGCGGAAGGCGCGCTCGGCGCGCGCCAGGCAGGCCTCGGCCTCCGGACGGCTCTCCGCCTCCAGCGCCGCGAGGCCCAGGGCGCCCCAGAGCGCGATGCGCGTGGAGGGCCGCGCCCGCTCGCGCTCCGCACGCGCCGCCAGCAGGCGCAGGGCCGCGAGGTCGCCATCCTCCGAGGCCAGCCGGGCCAGCGCCTCGAGCGCCTCGTCGGCGTGCCAGGGCACCTCGTGCCGCGCCACCTCGGCCGCGGCCAGGAGCGGCGCCAGCGCCGCCGCGCGGTCTCCTTCGCTGAGGAGCGCGCGCGCCTGGGTCAGCAGCCGCGCGGCGCGCTCGGGGTCACGCGGGGGTCCGAGCGCCGCGGCGCGGGCCTCGAGGGCCGCGGCGCCGTGACCGCGCTGGACATCGCGCAGCGCACGCGCCTCGGCCGCCAGCGCGCGCGTGTAGAGCGAGTCGCTGGGCCCCGTCTCGGTGCGGACCGCGCGTAGCGCGACGACCCGGGCACGCCAGGGCCCCGCGCGCAGCGCCTGCGCCCGCTCCCAGGCGGCACGCGCCTCCAGCGGGCCTGCGCGCGAGGGTGTCGTCCCGAGCACGAGGACCGCGACCAGGGCCAGCAGGCGGCTCATCGTGCCGGCTCCAGACGGGGGGCGGTGGGGGATCCCACCTGTGCGCTCGCGGGCACGGCCGCAGGGCGCGGGGCCGGCGCGGAGAGCAGCGGCGCCTCTGCCAGGCGTGCTGCGCTCTCCTCGCCCGGCGGCAGCAGCAGCAGCGCCAGGATCGCCAGCAGGCCCAGGGCCAGGGCGGCCCGCCGCGGCGCGGCCCGTCGCGGCAGCGGGCGGTGCGGGATCGACAGACCCAGGGCGGCCAGCACGCGGTCGGGCAGGTCGGGGTCCATGGGCTGCTCGCGCGCCCGCCGCGCGAGCGCGAGCAGGCGCTCCACCAGGGCGCGTTCTCCCGGGGCCGTGCGCCGGGGGGCGGGGCGTTCAGGGCGCATGGGCTTCTCCCTGGCCGCGTCGGCGCGCGTCGTGGGCGCGCGGAGGCGCGGCCGGTCCTGACGGGCCGCCGAGGGTGCGCCTGAGGCGCGCGCGGGCGCGCACGAGACGCATCTTCACGCTCGCCACGCTCACCCCGAGCAGTGCGGCCGTCTCGCGCAGCCCGAAGCCTTGCAGGTAGTGGAGCTGGATCGGCGCCCCGTAGTCGCGGGGCAGGCGGTAGAGGGCGTGACGCAGCGCGCGGAACACGGCCGTCCGTTCGCGAACGTGCTCGGCGGAGCGTGGGCGCTGCGCCCGCCAGGGCGTGAGGTCGGCGCTCTCGTCCACGGTAGAGAGCTGCTGCAGGCGCCGCCAGCGCAGGCCGTGGCGGCGCTTCCAGCTGGCCGCGCGGCAGCGCGCCACCCGGTAGCTCCAGCGGCGCAGATGCTCGGCGCTCTCGAGCCGAGCGAGCTGCTTCCAGGCCTCGATGAGCACCTCCTGGACGACGTCTTGCGCGCCGTCCTGGTCGCCCTCGAGCAGGAAGCTGGTGAACCGGACCAGGTCCGGTGCGAGCGCCTCGATCAAGGCGCGAAAGGCCCGCGGGTCCCCCGCACGGGCATCCAGGAACACAACGTTGGAACGCGGGTCCACGAATGCCTCCGTGGGCCCCACGACCGGGGCCCACGCTTCCTCCGCCGCGAACGGCGAGGAGGTAACGCGAAAACCACGGCTTCCCTGCGCTTCTCCTAGCGCGCCGGCCCGGCCGGCGTCAAGCGTCGCTCCGTCCCCGACCGGGGACGCATCGGACGGGAGGCGTCAGCCGCGCCCGCGCCGGGCCACAATCCGGGCTGCCCGTGGGCACCGCCGGTGCGGCGCGGGCTTTGCGCTGCCGGGGAGGACCCCTGCCGGAGGCTCGCCATGCGTCGTCTTCTTCCCCTGCTCGTCCTGACCCTGCTCGCCGGCTTCGTGGCCGCCTGGACCGCGCCGGCGCTGTGGGCCGATGCCGAGCCGATCGCGGTGCCCGACGTCGTGGGGCGCACTCCCGAGGAGGCGCGCCAGGCCCTCGAGGCCGTGGGCCTCACGCCGCTCCTGGTCGCTGTCGCCGGCCCGCCTGCGGGGCGCGTCGAGCGTCAGGAGCCGCTCGCGGGCGCGCGCGTGGCGGCGGGCGTGCAGGTGGTGGTGCGCTACGGCATCGCGTTGCGCCTGGAGACGCGCGCGCCGGAGGTGCGCGGTCGCCTGCTCTCCGACGTGGGCCCCGATCTCGAAGGCGCCTACACCCTCGAGGTCGAGCTGGTCTCCGCTGCCGACGGCCCCGACGGCCAGATCCTCGAGCAGAGCCCCGCCGCGGGCGCGACGCTCTGGTACCGCGGCGTGCTGGAGCTCAAGGTCAGGTGCCTCCACTGCCACGCGGGCACGGTGGTGGTGCCCGCGCTCGTCGGACGCACGGAGGCGGACGCGCGCGAGCTGCTCACCAGCGCGGGCCTCCAGCCGATCGTCGACTACCGCCCTGAACCCAGCCAGCCGGCGGGCCTCGTCGCGGCCCAGGATCCGCGTTCGGGCGCGGAGCTGCTCTACGGCGGCACCGTCTACCTGCGCGTGTCGGGCACGCCGCCCCCCGCGCCCCCCGAGGCTCTGGCCGTCCCCGCTCCCCGGCTGCTGGGCCTGGACATGAACGTGGCGCTGAGTAGCGCCCAGGCGCAGGGTTTCGTGCCGCAGCTGTCCTTCCAGGTCGGGGGGGGCGTCACGCCCTGGACCGTCATGCTCCAGGAGCCCGTCGAGGGAGCGCCGCTCGTGCCCGGCTCGCGGATCTCGCTCGTGGTGGCCCTGCCTGGGCCGACGCCCGGGCACGTCGCGCTGCCGTCCCTGTTCGGGCGCGCGCAGAACGACGCGCTGCAGATCCTCTCGGCGTTGGGCCTCTCGTGGAAGGTGGAGCACAGGCAGGTGGGCTTCCCCGCGGGCCTGGTGTTCTCGCAGCAGCCCGCACCCGGCGCGATGCTCGCGCGCGGCGCCCTCGTGACGCTGAGCATCTCGCGGGGCGCGGGCCCACAGGGCGTGCCGACGGTGCAGATGCCCGCCCTCGTGGGGCTCAGCGCGCTCCAGGCCTTCCACAAGCTCGTGCTCGCGGGCCTGACCCCCAAGGGGCTGCAGCACCTGGCGCCCCAGCACCCGTTAAACGTCGTGGACGCGCAGTCGCCCGCGCCGGGAGCCTTCCTGCCCGCGGGCAGCGAGGCGCGCTACTTCGTGCCCACGGCGGCGCTGGTGCCCGCGCTGCTGGGCCACACGCGCTCGCAGGCCATCGACCTGCTCCAGGCCGCGGGCTTCAACGCCGTGCCGCAGGGACCGGCCTTCGGGATGGGCACCACGGTCGTGGTCGCGCAGGGCGCGCCTGCGAACGTCGCGCTCGCGCGCGGCAGCAGCGTGGCCTTCGTCTTCAAGTTCCAGCAGGGTGGCGGCATGCCCGTGAAGGTCCAGGTGCCCCACCTGCTCGGCGTGACCAAGCAGGAGGCCGTCGCGGCGCTCCAGCAGAAGGGCCTGGGCGTGGACCTCGACCACCAGGGCCCGCTCGTGCCCGGCCCGGGCACGAAGGTGGTCGCGCAGGTGCCGCCCGGCGGCGCGCTCGTGCCCCCGGGCACGGTCGTCAAGGTGACCTACGTGGAGGTGGCTGGGCCGGGGGGCATGACGCAGGTGCCCGCGCTGGGGGGCAAGACCCTGCTCCAGGCGCAGCAGGCGCTGGCCGCCGCGAACCTGGGCATCGACCCCCAGCAGCAGGGACCGAACGTGCCGGGCGGCATCAAGAAGGTGATCGGTCAGCAGCCCGCCGCGGGCGCCTTCGTGGCCGCGGGCTCGTTGGTGAAGGTGATCTACGTCGAGCAGCTCCCGCCCCCGCCCCAGCAGGTGACCGTGCCGACCCTCACCGGCAAGACCAAGGCGCAGGCCCAGGCGATGCTGACCGCGCTGGGGCTGACGTCGAACTTCAACGGCGCCGGCGGCAATCCCACCAAGCTGCTCGTGATCCTGCAGGCGCCCGGGGCCGGCGCGCAAGTCGCCCCCGGCAGCCAGGTCACGATGGTGGTCGTGCCCAAGCCCTAGTCACTCGCATCGCGCGGGCCCAGGGCCGCGTCCACGGCCGCGGAGAGGGTCGTGGAGACGCCTTCCATCAGGTCCTCGAACTCCGCGTGCGCGCGCAGCAGCGCCTGCAGCACCGGCGAGCGGCGCACCTGTTCCATCAGCGCGGCCAGCTCGCGCTTCAGGGGCGGCTCGATGGGCGCTCCCTGGCTCTCGAGCTCGGCCACCTTGCGCGCCGTCTGGTGGTAGCGCTGCTGGAGGTCGCCGTCCGCTGGCGAGGCCACGAGCCGCTCGCGCGCGGCGCGCAGCGCCAGCGTGCGGGGGTCGGCGGCCACCTGCCGCGCCAGCGCCTCGGCCTGCTCGAGGGTCGGATCCATGGACAAGAGCGTACGCCATCCCGGCCCGAGCCGGGTGGCCGGCGCGTGCGAGCGCGCCTTCACCCGCTCTTCACGCAAGGGGCGGCCAGGGACCGTAGGCTGGACGCGGAGGTGCGCGTCCGATGTCGTCCCGCCCGCCGTCCGATCAGCTCGCAACAGACGCCTCGGGGGCCGCGGGGGCGGCGCTCACCCGCAGGGCCCTGCTCGGGGCCGGGGCGGCAGGGGTGGCGTGGCTATGGTGGGGGCCGCGCGGCGCGGGCGCGGGTCCCGCGCCGGTGCTGGGCTTCGCCTCGCTGCCGCCGACCAACGACGATCGCGTGACGCTGCCTCCTGGCTACGAGCAGCGCGTCGTGTTCGCCTGGGGCGATCCGGTGGTGGCAGGGGCTCCGGCGTGGGATCCCGCCGCGACCCAGGGCGAGGCCGCGCAGGCGCTGCAGGCCGGCATGCACCACGACGGGATGCACCTCTTCGCGCTGCCGGCCGACGGGGCGGGAGCGCCGCGTTGGTTGTTGGCGGTCAACCACGAGTACCTGGACCGGGGCCTGCTCCACGGAGCCGCCTGGACGCTGCTGCACGAGCGCGTGCGCAAGGCGCAGGCCGCCGTGGGCGTGTCGGTGATCGAGGTGCGGCCGCGAGCGCAGGGGGGCTGGGAGCAGGTCGTCGACTCGCCCTTCGGCCGGCGCATCACGGCGCGCACGCCCATGCGGCTGCAGGGACCGGCGGCCGGCTCGCCGCTGCTGGTGACGAGCGCGGACGCGACCGGTCGCGCGGTCGCAGGGACCCTGGCCAACTGCGCCGCGGGCCAGACGCCCTGGGGCACCTACCTCACCTGCGAGGAGAACCTGACCTACTTCTTCGTGCGCAGCGCGGGCGACCTGCTGCCGGAGGAGCGGGCCTACGGCCTCAGCTCGGCGGGCCTGGGCTACCTCTGGCACGAGGTCGAACCCCGGTTCGACGCGGCCCATGAGCCACATGAGATCAACCGCTTCGGGTGGGTGGTGGAGATCGACCCCTCCGACCCCGCCTCCACGCCGGTCAAGCGCACCGCGCTCGGACGCCTCAAGCACGAGAACGCCGGCGTGTGGAGCGAAGCGGGGCGCCCCGTGGTCGTCTACATGGGCGACGACGAACGCTTCGAGCACCTCTACAAGTTCGTCTCGGAGCAACCCTGGCGTCCGGGCGCCGCGGAGAATCGCGACCTGCTCGACAGCGGCACCCTCTACGTCGCGCGGCTCTCGCCCGGGGGCGCGGGAACCTGGGTTCCCCTGGTGCAGGGCCAGGCCGGGCTCACGGCGCGCGAGGGATTCCCCACCCAGGCCCACGTGCTGGTGCTCGCCCGGCTGGCGGCGAAGAGCGTGGGCGCGACGCCGCTGGACCGTCCGGAGTGGGCGGCCCTCCATCCGACCACCCGGCGCGTCTTCGTGAGCCTGACCAACAACGACAAGCGCGGGCTCCCCGGCCAGCCCGCGCCCGACGAGGCCAACCCCGCGGGCCCCAATCCCTACGGTCACATCCTGGCGCTCGACGAGGCCGGAGGCGATCCGACGGCCAGCACCTTCCGCTACGAGGTCTTCCTGCGCGGCGGACCCACGCCTGCGGTGAAGGGCGCCCTGCCGAACGCCTCGAGCCCCGCCTTCGGCTCCCCCGACGGGCTGGCGGTGGACGCCCGTGGCGTGCTCTGGATCCAGACCGACGTGGCCAGCTCCGCCTTCGCCCTGCCCGAGCACGCGGGCTTCCCCAACAACCAGCTGCTGGCGGTGGATCCGCTGACCCAGGAGGTGCGCCGCTTCCTGGTGGGCCCGCGCGGCGCCGAGGTGACCGGCATCGCCTTCACGCCCGACCTGCGCACGCTCTTGGTCAACGTGCAGCATCCGGGCGAGTCGCCGGGGGGCGAGACCAGCGATCCGTCGCGGCCCACCGCCGTCAGCAGCTGGCCCGCCTGCGACGGCCGCACGCGACCGCGTTCGGCCACGCTCGCTGTCTGGCGCGCCGATGGGGGAGAGATCGGGGCCTAGAGCCCGTCACTGGGAGCGTGGCGGCGTCAGGAGCGTCGACTCCACCACCTGGACTGCGTCGAATCCACCACAGATCACCCGACAAATCCACCACGGAGCATGCGTCGAAACCACCAAGGCCTTGACCACTGGCCGAGACCTGCGAGGATCTAGCCATGGCCCGCCGCCGCGCTCCCCGGCAGTTTCCCCGCTTCGCGGCGGACGCCGTGGTCCGCGGCCTGGCCGACACGCGCGTGGTCGTTCTGCAGGGGGCGCGGCAGGTGGGCAAGAGCACCCTGGCGGCGCGGCTCCTCCGGGGCCGTCGGGGGGCCCGCTGGGTCACGCTCGACGATCCCGACGTGCTGGCGGCGGCGCAGGCGGATCCCGTGTCGTTCGTGAGCGGCGGCGGGCTGCTGGGCATCGACGAGATCCAACGGGCGCCTGAGCTGCTGCTGCCGATCAAGGCCCGCGTGGACCGCGATCCACGACCAGGGCAGTTCCTGCTCACCGGTTCCGCCCACCTGCTGCTCCTGCCGCGGCTCGCCGACACGCTGGCGGGCCGGCTGGAGATCGTGGAGCTCTGGCCCCTCTCCCAGGGCGAGCTGCGCGGGCGTCGCGAGCCCTTCCTGCAGCGGCTGTTGGACCCGAAGGCGCCCTGGCCTCCAGGCGCGCCGCTGGACGTGCGGGGCGTTGCCGCGCTGGCGGCGGCGGGCGGGTTCCCCGAGCCGCGACGGCGTACCCCGGCGCGCCGGGCGTCTTGGTTCGACGCCTACCTGCGGTCGTTCGCGCAGCGCGACGTGCGCGACCTGGCGGAGATCGAGCATCCGGGCCGCGTTCGGGCGCTGCTCACCCTGCTGGCCGCCCGGACGGGGAGCCCGCTGAACACCGACGACCTCGCGCGCGATGCGCGGCTCGCACCCAGCACGGCGCGGCGCTACCTGGCGATCCTGGAGGCGGCCTATCTCGTGACGCGGCTCCCCGCTTGGTCCACGAATCTGAGCCAGCGGGTGGCTACGTCGCCCAAGTGCCACCTTGTGGACAGCGGCCTGTGCGCCCACCTCCTCGGACTCGACGCCGGCGGCCTCGCCACGCCTACCGGGAACCACGGTCCGGTCCTCGAGACCCTTGCCGTGCAGGAACTGCGCCGTCAATTGGGCTGGGCGCAGCAGCGAGCGAGCCTCCACCACCTTCGAACCAAGGACGGCGTCGAGGTGGACATCGTCGTGGAGTGGGCTGACAGCCGCGTGGGGGGGGTCGAGGTCAAGGCGGGTGCCACCGTGACGGGTGCGGACTTTCGCGGCCTGCGCTGGCTCCGGGAGCGGCTTGGCGATCGATTCACCCGCGGCGTGGTCCTCTACGCCGGGAACCATGTCCTGCCCTTCGGGCCCGGGTTGTGGGCGCTGCCCTTCAGCGCGTTGTGGTCGTAGGTGCAACGGGCCTGCCCGAGTGATCAGCGCCGCTTGCGGGCGGGCGTCTTGGGCTCGACCACCTCGGCCTCAAGCACCTTGCGGACCAGGTAGCCCTCGTCGCCGACGTCCACCTCGGCGGCATCGCCGGCGCCGATCTCGCCCGTCAGGATCTTGGAGGCCAGCCCGTTCTCGACCGTGCGTTGGATCAGGCGCTTCAAGGGCCGGGCGCCGTAGGCCGGGTCGAAGCCCTCCTCGGCCAGCCGGTCGCGGGCGGCGTCGCTCACCGAGAGGGTGATGCCGCGCTCCAGCATGCCGCGCACAAGACGAGCGAGCTGGATGTCCACCACCAGGCGCAGTTGGGCCTTGTCGAGACGGCGGAAGCAGACGACCTCGTCCACGCGGTTCAAGAACTCGGGGCGGAAGTGGGCCTTGAGCGCCGCCTGGACGCGGTTCTCGATGGCCGTGTCGGAGAGGTCGGGCTCGAGCAGCGCCTCGCTGCCCAGGTTGCTGGTCATGATCAAGACCACGTTGGTGAAGTCCACCGTGCGGCCCTGGCCGTCGGTCAGACGCCCGTCGTCGAGCACCTGCAGCAGCGTGTGGAAGACCTCCGGGTGGGCCTTCTCGACCTCGTCCAAGAGCACCACGCTGTAGGGCCGGCGGCGCACGTCCTCGGTCAACTGTCCGCCCTCGTCGTAGCCGACGTAGCCCGGCGGCGCGCCGATCATGCGGCTGACGGAGTGCTTCTCCATGTACTCACTCATGTCGATGCGCGTCATCGCGGCGTCATCGTCGAACAGGAATGCGGCGAGCGCCTTCGTCAGCTCCGTCTTGCCG
>JANOFW010000395.1:0-1913 GCA_031413835.1 Planctomycetia bacterium | reverse complement strand
AATCGGCAAGGGTTGAAGCCGGAGGCGGCAGCGGGCTACCTTTCCCGGATGAAGACGCTCGTACTCGACGCCGTCCACCCCGCCGTTCCTGGGACCCGCAGCCTGACGGCGCAGGACCTCTGGCGCGTGCCCCGGGTGGGCGCGCCGGAGGTGGCGCCCGACGGCCGCCAGCTGGCAGTGGCCGTCAGCACCCCCGACGTGGAGGCCAACCTGCAGCGCGGGCGGCTGTGGCTGGTGGACGTCGGGGGGAAAGCGCCCCCGCGCCCCCTGAGTGCCGTCGAGCACAGCGCCTCGCTCCCCAAGTGGTCCCCGGACGGTCGGCGCCTGGCGTTCCTGCGCAAGGCGGCCGAGCCGGGGTCGAAGGCGCAGGCCTACCTGCTGCCGCTGGCCGGGGGCGAGGCCGAGCGCCTGAGCGACCTGCCCCTGGGCGTGGTCGATCTCGCTTGGCTGCCTGACGGCTCGGGCCTCGTGCTGGCGGCGCAGCTGATCGCGGGCCACCTCACGCCGGCCGCGACCAAGGCCGAGGTCGAACGCCGCGCCAAGGATCCGGTCAAGGCCCACGTCACCGAGGAGCGCTTCTACCGCTACTGGGACACCTGGGTCACGACGGGCGAGGTGATGCACCTCTTCCATCTCGACCTCGCCACGCGTGCGCTCAAGGACCTCACACCCGACACGCGCCTGTGGTTCGACTGGATGGAGCCCACCGGCCAGTTCGACGTGGCCCCGGACGGCGGCGAGGTGGCCTTCGACGCCATGTGGTTCGACGCCGGGCGCAGCCGGATCCGCAGCGGCGTCCACCTGGTGGCGCTCTCCGGGGGCGAGGTGCGCTGCGTGACGCGCGAGCACCCGGCGGGGGCGGGCCGTCCGCGCTACGCCGACGGCGGTCGCTCGATTGTCTACGGCATGACGCACGACCCGGACTTCTACGCCGATCGCCAGCGGCTGATGCGCTACGTGCGCGCCACCGGCGCCCACGAGCCGATCCTGACCGACTGGGACCGCAGCCCCGTGGACTGGAGCGTCGAGCGCGACGGGTCGATCCTCCTCGTGGCCGAGCACGAGGCCCGGCAGGCGCTCTACCGTCTGCGACCCAGCGCGACGATCCCCACGCCGCTGGTGACCGCAGGCTGGGTGAGCGGCGTGCGCGCGCTTCCCGATGGCGCGCTCGTCTTCAGCCACCAGACGCTCACCCAGCCCCCCGAGGTCACGCGCTGCGCCGCGACCGGCGGCGCGCTCCAGCGCCTGACCTCGTTCTGCCAGCCGGCGCTCGAGGGCGTGGCGCTGGGCGAGGTGCGCGAGATGCGCTTCACGGGCAGCCACGGCGAGACGGTGCAGATGTTCGTGGTGCTGCCCCCCGGGCCCGCGAGCGGCAAGCGCCCGCTGCTGCAGGTGGTGCACGGCGGCCCGCACGGGGTCTCGGGCGACGCCTTCGGCTTCCGCTGGAACGCGCACCTCTTCGCCGCGCCCGGCTACGTGACGGCGCTGGTCAACTTCCAAGGCTCCACCGGCTGGGGCCAGGACTTCGCCCAGCGCATCCAGGGAGCCTGGGGCGAGCGACCGCTCGAGGACGTGCTCAAGGGCACCGACGCCATGGTGGCCACGGGCCTCGTGGACGGGAGCCGCATGGCACTCGCCGGCGGCTCCTACGGCGGCTACATGGCCGCCTGGGTGGCGGCGCACAGCGACCGCTTCCGCTGCATCATCAACCACGCCGGCGTCTACGACACGCTGGCGCACTGGTCCTGCGACGTGACGCAGGGCCGTCACAAGGCCTTCGGCGGCCAGCCCTGGGACGGCCTCGAGAAGATCGACCGCTGGAACCCCGCGCGCTTCACCAAGGGCATGACCACGCCCATGCTCGTGATCCACGGCGAGAAGGACTACCGCGTGCCCGAGACGCAGGGCCTGGC
>JANOFW010000394.1:0-8769 GCA_031413835.1 Planctomycetia bacterium | reverse complement strand
GGCGAAGATCGGCCTCTTCCAGGGGCACATCGAGAAGAACACCCTGGCGTTCAACCCGGGCTGGTCCGGCGACGGGACCCCCCTCGCGGACTTCACCGACGTGCGCGAGCTGCAGAAGACGCTCGAGAAGGCCGGCGTCGTCCTCGACGTCCGAGCCGATCCCGCCGGCACCGGCCCGGCCCACCTTGTCCTGAAGGACCCCGATGGGAACCCGATCCTCTTCGATCAGCACGTCCCGCGGCCGGCGAAGCGCTGACGCAGGCGGGGTCAGGGTGCCGGCCACGATCCCCGTTGGACTGCGGTCGCGCGCGACGGTGCCGCGGCACGTTGCACGCGGATAGGCAACGCCTCGTACCAGCATGCCCTAACGGAGCAGCCCCGTTGTCCGGACCCCGCCTGCATGTCGACCAACCTGCCGTCGATGTCGCGCTCGTCGAGCGGCTGATCGCGTCGCAGCATCCACGGTGGGCCGGGCTGCCGATCGAACGCCTCGCGTCGGACGGCACGACGAACGCCATCTACCGTCTCGGGCCGGGGGCGGCGGTGCGGCTGCCGCTCGTGCGCTACGGCGAGCGGGCGATCGACGTCGAGGGGCGCTGGCTCCCGCGGATCGCGCCGCGATTGCCGCTCGCCGTTCCCGAGCAGCTTGCGACGGGGGAGCCGGACGCGGGCTATCCGTTCCGCTGGTCGGTGCACAGGTGGATCGAAGGCGCGCCGGTGTCGCGCGCGCCGGTGGAGGATCTCGTCACGCTCGCCGAGGACCTCGCCGCGTGGCTTGCGGCGCTCCAGCGCATCGACACGACGGGCGGGCCGGACGCCGCTATGCACGACCTGCGCGGCGCACCGCTAGCGCTGCGCGACGCCGAGACGCGGCGGGGGCTTGCGGCGCTCGCCGACGAGATCGACGTGGACTCTGCGCTGGCGGTGTGGGAGGACGCGCTCCGTGCCGAGCGCTGGAGCCGCCCGCCCGTATGGTCCCATGGCGACCTCCTGGCGGGGAACCTGCTCGCGCGGGACGGGAGGCTCGCTGCCGTGATCGACTTCGCGGGGCTCGGCGTCGGCGACCCGGCGTGCGACCTCATGATCGCGTGGGGGCTGTTCAGGGGAGCGAGCCGCGCGGCGTTCCGCGAGGCGCTGCGCAAAAACGTTCACCTCGACGAAGCGACCTGGGCCCGCGGCCGCGGCCACGCTCTCTACCACGTCGCGATCTACATCCCGTACTACCGCCACGCGAATCCGACCGGGGTGGCGGCGGCGCGACATCAGCTGGCGGCGGTGTTGGGCGAGGGGGCTTGAGGGCTCGACCGGTCGGCCGCGGGGCCCCCCGGCAACGCGCGTGGACGGGAAGCCCGCGAGGGACAATACGCGGCAGGGTCCTCCAGGCAGCCGGCCCGCGCGAAGGCGCCTACTCGGCCAGCGTGACGAGCAGGACGGGCGCCTCGGAGAGGGTCTCGGCGTGGTCGGTGTCCAGGAAGTGGACGCGGTCGGGGTTGGCATCGTTGTCCGAGTCGGCCACGAGGAAGCGCAGGCGGAACTGGCTCCGCGCGCGAGCGGCCAGGAGGTCGGCCCGTACCGCCTCCGTCACGTCCAGCGTGCGCAGGCCCGACAGCTCGCTGTTGGAGATCGTGCCGATGTTGGAGGTCAGTGTCAGTCCAGCGTAGGCCGCGGCGCTGAGGGTGCCACCGTAGTTCACGTGGTCCACGACGAGCACCCCGAGCGTGACGAACGGGTCGCCATCCGGGTCGACCTGCATCACCTGAAGCACGGCCGACTGGACCGTCGCCCCCGGCGGCAACTCGTCCACCTGAAAGCTGAAGAACTGGCGCGACCCGACGCCCGGCTCGCTGCTGTCGGCATCACCCACGAACTGCTCGGTGAACCCCGTCACCACGATGCCGTTGCTGCGCACGGCCCCGTCCAGACTCGCGACGCTCAAGAGGCCGAGCGGGACGGGATCGTCACCGCCGCCGCCGCCCCCACCGCAGGTAGCGAGCAGGAGCATGGGCAGCGTGAGCAGCGGCCGGGGAAACGCCATCTCGACACCTCCATCGAGGCCCCGGGCGCCAGGTCAGGCTCGAGGGCCCGTCGAGCCGAGAGCCCGGGAGGAACGCACGCGATGGCTCGCCCAGGCCAGCGAGCACAAGCGCAACCGACCGCAGCGCATCCTGCCAGAAATTCGAACCCACGGGAAGGGGCTGGAGCGTCTCGCGCCGGTGGGCTCTACGGGCTCGGAGCCCGCGACAGATCGGGCGTCGATCGGCAGAGTTCCGCGCGACATCACCCGCGACACGAGCGCCAGTTTGGGGCCACTTTCTGGCCTGAGCGCGCCAAGCACCCGGGCGGTTCCCCAAACCGAAGGTCGGCAGTTCGAATCTGCCCGGAGGCACCGCCCTCGGCGCTGGGGGAACCGGCCTGGGCGGCCCCTGGGTCCTCGGAGCGGGTCAACGGGCCGGCCGCGCCAAGACGTGGTCTTCGTAGGCCCCGGCGGCATTGGTCACGAGGTTGTCGATGATGGGACCGAGGCGCGCGGGCACGTTGGGCCCGCCATCGTCCTTGAAGCGGACGGCGCCCGCCAAGAGGGTGTGGAGCGCCGCGACGATGTGCGCATCGAGGTGCGAAGCGTCGTAGTGGATGCCCCGCTTGCGGAGGCTCTCCACGTAGTGCCTCCGCAGCGAGGGCTCCAGCGCGCGGCGCGAGGCGAGGGTCAGCCCCTCGACGAGGAAGCGCACCAGGTCGACCGCGCCCGGGCCCCGCGAGGCGGTCGCCCAGTCGATCACGACGGGGGAGCCATCGCCGCGGAAGAGCACATTGTCGAGGTGGAGGTCGCCATGCAGCAGCGTCGCGGGCGCCTCAGCGTGCACAGCGTGCGCCTCGAGCAGGGTCTGAGGAAGGCGCTCGACGGCGGCGAGGACCGCTCGCGACAGGCGACTCTCAAAGCGTGCCACGAACCGCGGCACGTTGTCGCGCGTGCGCCCCGCCACGCCCGCCACATCCCTGCCCCAGCGGGGAAGCCAGGCCACGGCGGCCTCGCCATCGCGACCCCAGAACCGAGCGTGGAAGGAGGCGATTGCCTCGACCACCCCCAGCGCTTCCTCGGGGGTCGCCCCCACGATCGCGTCCCCCTGCCGAGCCGGTGCCACGTCCTCGAGGAGCAGGAGCGCGCCCTGCTCGTCGGCGTAGCCGGCCACGAGGCGCGTCAGTCCGATGTCCAGGTGAGGCGCGATCTCCCGGTAGAAGCGCGCTTCCGCCACGCCGATCTCGTGCCGGCACCACTTGGCCACGAACGTGCCCGGCTCCCCCTGGGGTCCGGTCGTCGTCACGCGAGCGAGCGTGCCGTCGAGCCCGTACCCAATGCCGATGCGTTCGACGCGGAGCGAGCTCACGCACGCCGCCCGGGGATCGCCGACCTGCGCCAGCGCGCCCGTGAGCCAGGCGGCATCCATGGCATCGGGACCAGGCGGGAAAGCCGGCGGGAGTGTCATGGTCGGGGAGGTCCGCGGCGGGGCAGAGCCCCACGCGCCACGTGGATTCCCCTGGGAGCATATGGGGGGCTCCCGAGACCGGGCTGCCCCTGCCCCCTCCCTGCCAGTGGATGCCCGTGGAAGGCGGACCGGCCCCCGCGGACGAACAGCCGCGCGCACATGTGGCAGAATCCGCGGTCGCGTCGGCGGCATCGGACCTCTCGGCGCCCCCCGAACCCCCCGGAGACTCGACCCTGGCCGCCCCCTATGCCGACTTCTACCTGCTGCCGCTGAAGAAGAAGCTGCTCCCCAAGTACAAGCGCATCGCGCAACTCGCGGGGAAGCTGTGGCGCCAGCACGGCGCGCTCGAGTACCGCGAGTTCGTGGCCGACGACCTCAGCGCCAAGTGGGGCACGTGGCCCATGGGCAAGGTGATGAAGGTCAAGAAGGGCGAGGTGCTGATCGGCGCGATCGTGGGCTACAAGTCGCGCAAGCACCGCGACGCCACGAACCTCAAGATCATGCAGGACCCGAGGATGGGCGAGATCATGCCGGAGATGATCTTCGACATGAAGCGCATGAGCGTCGGCGGCTTCAAGGTCCTCGTCGACGTGTAGCCGCGCGGGCGGCGGAGGGATGCCTTGGACGCCGGGCCAGTCGCTTGAGGCCGTGGCGGGCGCGGCGACGAACGTCGGGTGCTACCCTCAGGGCCATGCGTGTTCTGGCGTTGTCGTTGGTCGGGCTGGCCCTGGCGGCGGTCCTTGTGCATGTGCTCGGACAGCACGACTCCAACCCCAAGGACACCGTGGCAGGGGATGCCTCGGTTGAGAAGCGTGGAGGCGACCCCGCGCAGGCCTCCCCCGTGCTCCTCCAAGCGCCACCCAGCGCTGCCCCCGCGGTCAGGCGCACGCTCGCACCCCAGCGCCAGCTGACGCCTGAGCAAAGGGCCGCGCGGGAGGAGTGGGAGCGACAGTTGGCCCGGGACGAGACCCTGGTCGCTGCTGGACTCCTCTCGGCGGACGAGGCCGACACGAATCGGCTCAATGTCCTCGTGGAGCGGCGCGTGAGCGGCGAGATGACGGAGGTGGAGTACCACCAGGCCCGGGCCGAGATCCACGCCCGTCGGGTGGCGCGCCGCGAGGCGTTGTACGCAGCGGGCCTCCTCGATGAGCGCGAGCTCCGCGAAGCCCGGCTCGTCCTGGCCGAGGCGCTCGCGGGGGATGCCGCTGACGATGCCCACTACGCCGCTGCGTGGCGAGATCACTTCGACTGGCTGAAGGCGCTCGAGCTGCGTGCCGCCGAGGCCGGCCGCGTGGACGGGAGGACGGGGCGGGGGTGGATCGAAGAGTTCCTCCGCGAGCGACCCTGGCCCACAGGCACGGCGGACGACGCAGAACGGACCTTCGCCCCGTACCTGAGGCCGCGCTGGGGCTGGGTCCGCGACGTGGTCGGCGGGGCTGAAGGCTCGCAGCGAGTCCGCATCGTGTTCGGCGGTCCCACCCCACTAAAGGTCGGACACGAGCGCGACCTGTACCGGAGCGATGTCCCGGTGGCCACCGTGAGGGTCATCGAGCTCGAGCGCGACGGGGCCGTGGTCCTGGCCGAGGTCGTGTCTCACCTGCCTGGATCCGCGCCCAGGCCAGGGGACATTGCGATCTCGAACTGATCGCGAGGGCCAGGGCCACGCTGGAGCATGCCGGCACCCGCGAGCAGCACGACTGGGGTCGGACTGCGGGCGGTGGGCGGTAGTCACGCCTCCGGCGGGCGAGTGAGCCTGGCAGGGACGCCCTCCCGGACGGACCGGCGATCGTCCCCCCCGGCCCCCCCGACGTCGTGAATTGCGCTTCGACTCCTGTGGCATCGAGGCCCTACGAAGGCCATTTCTTGCGTATTTTTGTTGTCCACACGTACGGACAAACCGTGCCGTGGGCGGTCGCACGCGCACTGTCGGAGGGGGTGCGTAATATACGAACTACATACAAACATCACCCACTCGGAGCCCCCCCCATGACCGCCCTCCCCCAGGTGGAACAAGCCGCCCCTGAGATCGAGATGCGCACCGGCCTTCCGGACGTCGAGGTGCGTCGGCGCCTCGCCCTGGCGATGCGGCGGGAGGAGACCGGCGCACGCGTGCTGGCCTTCTACCTGGTCGAGATGGACGGGCGGCGGCTCTACCAGACGAGCGGCCACGGAAGCACCGCCCACTACGCCGAGGTGGGGCTGGGGATCGACCGGCGGCGAACCTGCGACCTGCTGCACGTGGGGCGCACGCTGCTCGAGCTGGTCGAGGTGGACGGCGCCTTCTGCGCGGGGCGCCTGGGCTGGGCCAAGGTGCTGGTCCTGGCGAGGGTGGCCACGCCCAAGCACGAGGCCGAGTGGCTCGAGCGGGCGCTCGCGCTCGACTGCCGCCGCCTGGCCGCCCTGGCGCGGCGCTCCAAGCCCGGCGGCCCGCCCAGGAAGCCCAGCGAGCAGAAGGGCCTGCCCGAGATCCGCTTCCCGTTGGGGGTGAGCGTGGGCGTGCTGGGGCGGGCCAAGGTCGAGCAGGCGCAGGCCAAGCTGGCCGCCGAGCTGGGTCGCGAGGTGAGCCTGGCCGAGCTCTTCGAGGCCCTGGCCGGCGACTTCCTCGCCAGCGAGGCCGACGGCTCGGTGCCGGGGCGCAAGCGGGTCGATGCCTCGATCTACCGGGTGATCGTCCGAGAAGACGACGACGGGGGGCCGGGGGGGACGCTGCTGGCCGAGACCGAGGAGGGGCCGCTGCCCATCGAGTCGGCCGGGGCGGTGCGCTGCGACGCGGAGGAGCTGCGCCAGCAGGGCGAGTCGCAGCTCGAGCTCGATGTGAAGACGCCGCCTCCGCTGCGCCGCAAGGTGCTGGTGCGCGACGAGGCGCGCTGCCGCTCGTGCGCGTCGCGCCACGACTTGATGGTGCACCACATGGAGTTCCGCGGGGAGGGCGGACGCACCTCGGCTGAGAACCTGATCACGCTCTGCACGCGCTGCCACGCGCTGGTGCACGAGGGCCTGCTCGTGTTGGAGGGAGCCACCGCGGGCGAGGTGCGATTCCTGGACGCCGCCAAGCGGCCGTTGGAGCTCGGGGAGCCCGTCGCAGCGATCACGCCTCCGGCCCCGCAGGGGGCGGCGGAGCGTGAGTTCGTGATGCTCGACGCCGTACCCGAGGTGGTGGATGGGGCCTGGTGGGAGCGCCACGCCCACCTGTTTCACGAACGCAAGGACGGGACGGGTCTGCGCTTCGAGGCAGGCGAGCCCCGGGAGCCGGTGCAGGGCCGGGGCACGACCGTGGCTGAACCCGCGGACGGCGATCCGTTCGCCGGGCTGGTGGGACAGGACGAGACCGTGAGGCGCTTCAAGATCGCGGCGACGGGCGCGCGGCTGCTCGGCCATGCGTTCGCCCACACCCTGCTCACGGGGCCCGCGGGCACCGGCAAGACGCGTCTCGCGCGCTCGATCGCCGCCTGCCTGGGGCGCAGGCCCATCGAGGTGCTGGGGCCGATGACCACCGACAAGCCGACCTGGCTGCGCCTGCTGGCCGCGCTCGAGGAGGGTGGCGTGTTGTTCCTCGACGAGGCCCACGCGCTGCCCCGGCCCCTGTTGGAGATGCTGCTTGAGGCCCTCTCGGAGGCCCGGCTGACGCTGACGGTGAGCGATGGGGTGCGGGCGCGCACGATCACGCTCGCGCTGCCGCGCTTCACGCTGCTGGCTGCCACGACGGAAGAGGGCCTGCTGCCGGTGGCGCTCCGCAGCCGGTTCGGGCTGCGGGAGCGACTGATCCACTACGAGGTCAAGGCGCTCTCGACGCTGCTGCTCCAGGCAGCGGCCGCGAAGGGCGCCGAGGTGGCGCCGGAGGCGGCCGCGCGGCTGGCGGAGACGGCCCGAGGCACGCCACGCGAGGCCCTTCGGCTGCTGGACCGGGCGCTCGACGACTGCGCGGCGCAAGGGACGCCGCGCCTCGACGCAGAGGCCGTCGAGGGGGCGCTGGCGCGCCTGGGCTACGACGAGCACGGACTCGACGCCACCGAGCGGCGCTACGTGCAGGTGCTGCGTCGAAGCCGGAGGCCCGTGCCGCTCTCACGCCTCTCGCGCACGCTGGGTCTGAGCCCCTCCACGCTGGTCGAGAGCGTCGAGCCGCACCTCTTCGAGCGCGGCCTCGTCTGCACCACGTTGGCGGGCCGCATGGCGACCCCCGCCGCATAGTCTCGGTCCTGAATCGGTCGGTCCGCCCCAGGCGTCATGGGACTATCCGGGCTTCCGGGAGGACCAACATGCAGAGCACAACCCGTGGGCGCGCGAACCGTGAATGGTGGCCCAACCAGCTCAACCTGGGCCTGCTGCACCAGCACGCGCCGGCGTCCAACCCGATGGGCCCGGCGTTCGACTACGCCCAGGAGTTCAAGAAGCTCGACCTGGGCGCCGTGAAGAAGGACCTGGGCGCCCTGATGACCAGCTCGCAGGACTGGTGGCCGGCCGACTGGGGCCACTACGGAGGCCTCTTCATCCGCATGGCCTGGCACAGCGCCGGGACGTACCGCACGGCCGACGGGCGTGGCGGGGGCGGCACCGGCAACCAGCGCTTCGCGCCGGTCAACAGCTGGCCCGACAACGGCAACCTCGACAAGGCGCGCCGCCTGCTCTGGCCCATCAAGAGGAAGTACGGGAACAAGATCTCCTGGGCCGACCTCCTGATCCTGGCCGGCAACTGCGCGCTCGAGTCGATGGGCTTCAAGACCTTCGGCTTCGGCGGAGGGCGCGTGGACATCTGGCAGCCCGAGGAGGACATCTACTGGGGCAAGGAGTCCACCTGGCTGGGCGACGAGCGCTACAGCGGTGACCGCGACCTCGAGAACCCGCTGGCCGCCGTGCAGATGGGCCTGATCTACGTGAACCCCGAAGGGCCCAACGGCAAGCCCGACCCCGTCGCGTCGGGCCGCGACGTGCGCGAGACCTTCGGGCGCATGGCCTTGAACGACGAGGAGACCGTCGCGCTCGTCGCCGGCGGGCACACGTTCGGCAAGGCCCATGGCGCCGGTGATGCGGCCCTCGTCGGGGTCGAGCCGGAAGGCGCGGACATCGAAGAACAAGGCTTCGGCTGGATCAACCGGTTCGGCACCGGCAAGGGTGTGCACGCCACCACCAGTGGTCTCGAAGGCGCCTGGAAGCCCAACCCCACAACATGGGACAACGGCTACTTCGACACGCTGTTCGGCTACGAGTGGGAGCTCGTCAAGAGCCCGGCCGGCGCCTGGCAATGGCTGGCCAAGGACGTCAAGGAAGAGCACATGATTCCGGACGCCCA
>JANOFW010000393.1:0-1644 GCA_031413835.1 Planctomycetia bacterium | reverse complement strand
GGTGAACGCAAGGGACGGGGCCTGCGGGGCCAAGAATGCCCCTCGCGCGGCACCACCCCCCGAGAGTCTGGGCCACCGGCCACCCGCACGGTAGTGCGCCGGGCATCCACTGTCCTGCGCGACTCCGCCCTGCGCTAGACTCCCACGGTCTCGGGAGGGATCACCCCATGCGTCTACTCGTGCCCTTGCTCTTCGGTGCGCTGTTCCTGCCCGCGTGCGGTGGCGGCGGAGCGGACGGTGGCGCCGGCGGGCCCCAGGTGCTGGGCAAGGTGACGCGGCGCACGGGCAGCGAGGCCGGGCTGGGCGGCGTGACCGTCACCTGCGGCAACACCGGTGAGGTGGATGTCACGTCCATGGACGGCTCGTTCTCCTTCGACGTGCCCTCGGGCGAGACCATCACCGTCACCGTCAGGGACGGCACGATCGCCGTCACGGGCGAGGACTGGGACTGCGAGGAAGGCGACGACGACTCGACCGACGGCGTGGACGCCTCCGAGGACCAGTTCGAGCTCGAGCCGCTCGACGAAGACGAGGTGGTCACGGTCGAGATCGAGCTCGAGAACGGCGAGATCATCGAGTGCTGGGTCGACGACGACGGCGAGCACGGCGGGGGGGAAGACGGCGAGGGCGAGTGCCCGCTGCTGCCGGACCCGACGCTGGCTCCCGACGCGCGCGGCGAGCTCGAGGTGGTGCGCGACGGCGACTGCGTGGCCCTCGAGGTCGAAGTCGCCGGCTTGGACGGTGCGCAGTCCCTGGATGTCGTGCTGCTCACGCCCCGCGGCGAGCACCAGGTCGGCACCATGGAGGTAGGCGAGGAGGGTACGGGCCACTTCGAAGGGCGCGTGTGCCTCGACGACCTGCCCAGCGAGCCGCCCCCGCTGCCGGAGGGCCTGCCGGAAGAGCTCGGAAACCTGCTCGACGAGCTGCCGCCGATCGGCTACCCCGAGATGGATCCCTTCGCCGGCAGCCTGCTGCTGCTGGTGAACGCCGACGGCGCGGTGCTGTTCGTGGGCTTCCTGCCCGGGCCCGGCATCGAGATGGGCGACGGCTGGAGCGAGCCGGGCGAAGGCTGGGAGGATGGGTTCGAGGGTGGCGACCTGCCGGACCTCGACGACCTGCCCGACCTGGAAGACCTCCTGGATCTGCCTGGGCTCCCGCCGGACTTCGGCGGCACACTCGAGGATCTGCTCGCGCCCTTCCTGCCGAAGTGAGCCTACGCACGCCCTGAGCACCCGCAGCAGCGCGGCGACTCTTCCCCAGCGAGCGCGCGCTTGCTAGAGTGACGGTGTTCGCCCGCCGCGCGCCTCCGTTCTGGAGACGTCGAGCCTGGGCCGAAGGAGGATTCCCCGTGGCAGCAAAGAAGAAAGCCCGTCGCACCACCCACCGCAGCAGCAAGGGCACGAAGCTCTACGCCGTGCGCGACAGCAAGGGCCGCATCAAGGACATGCAGACGTTCAAGCGAGCCCATGGTGCCGACATCAAGCGCAAGTCCAAGACCGAGACGGCCGCGGCCGCCAAGCCCGCCAAGAAGTAGCAGGCGGCGCGCACGCGCAGGCCTGGGCAGGCCCAGGCCACTGACCACCCAGCGGGCGGCCAGGGAGGGCCGCCCGCCCCCGAGGCCGCGCGCGTTCGTTTCCCGGGGGC
>JANOFW010000392.1:0-3577 GCA_031413835.1 Planctomycetia bacterium | reverse complement strand
CACCCCCGGGCGCCTGCTCGACCACCTCGGGCGCGGCACGATGCGGCTCGACCGGCTCGACACGATCATCCTCGACGAGGTCGATCGGATGTACGACCTCGGCTTCCGCGACGACGTGGACAAGCTGCTGCGCTACGGCATGTCGCGCACCCAGACGCTGCTGATGTCGGCGACGCTCAACGAGGACGTGCAGCGGCTGATCGCCAAGCACGTCCCGATCCACGAGCGCTTCGAGATCCAGAGCGCGTCGATGACGGTGGACGAGGTTCAGCAGACCTTTTACGTGGTGGATCACGACCGCAAGATCGAGCTGCTCGTGGCCGTGGCCAAGCAGCGGAAGCCGACGCGCTGCCTGGTCTTCGTGCGTACCAAGTTCGCGGCCGACCGCGTGGCCTACCGGCTGCAGCAGCAGGGCTTCCACGCGCAGGAGATCCACAGCGGGCTGGTGCAGAAGCGCCGCGAGGAGATCCTGCAGGGCTTCCGCGATGGAGCGTTCCCGATCATGGTGGCCACCGACGTGGCCAGCCGCGGCCTCGACATCCAGGGCGTGGACCACGTGATCAACATGGACATCCCCGAGAACCCCGAGGACTACGTCCACCGGGTGGGGCGTACGGCGCGCATGGGCAAGCAGGGCTGGGCGATCACCTTCGTGACGCCGGATGACGGGCCGTTCCTGACCACGATCGAGAAGCTGATCAACAAGGAGATCCTGCAGGAGACGTTCCCGGGCTTCGAGGTGACGCCGCGCCGTCCGCGCACGCCGATCACCCCCGCCGTCCCGGCCGCGCCGGATCCCTCGCTTCCGCCGCCGCCGCCGAATCCCGGGATCCCGCAGTGGAACAAGCCGGCGCGCAGGCGGAGGTAGGGGGCCGAGGGGGCGGATCCGCTCCAAGGTCCCAGAGCCCGGCTGGAGCCTGGCGCACCCAGGGGCCAGTGGCGACGCGCGGGGTGGGTGGGCGTGGCGGGGGACTAGAAGTCGAACGTCACGCCCACGAAGACGCGGTGGGCGAAGACGGTGTCTTCGTCGAGGCGGCCGGGGGCCACGCCGGTGGACGTCTGTGAGAGGTCGAAGGCCTGCTCGACGCGCGCCAGGTCGAAGAGCGCCAGGAGGCTGTAGCCGGGCTCGGGGGAAGGGCCGGCGGCTCCTCGGCTAGCGCGGCGGAGGTGCCGGCGAGGCCTGCAAGCAGGATCCCCAGGAACAGCAGTCGCGTGCATGTGGTCGTGACCGGAACCCGCCCGAAACGCCCAGGGAGAGGATCGGTTGCGGCCCCCCAGGATTCAAGGTCCCCGTCGTGGCGGCGTAGCGCGGGCAGGGACGTGGGGAAGTCGCCGGGCGCGTAGGCTCTGGCGCAGGCCCGGAGGCCTGCCATGACCCGTTTCGCGCGCCTCGCCGCCGGACTTGCGCTCCTGCTCCCCGCGACCCTGCCGCTGCGGGCCGATCCTCCCGCCCCCGCAGCCCCCTCGCCTTACGGCGACACGTACACGAGCGAGGAACTCGCCGCCCTCGATCGCGCGCTGCACGCCGGCAACATGACGCGCGAGGACCTGACCTTTCGCAAGGACATGGCGAAGGGGACGGGCTGCTTCAAGGTTATCAAGGCTCTGCTGAGCGACCCGCTCCTGATCGCCCCGTTCATGGATCGGCAGGCGCACGCGTTGCTGGGCACGAAGGCCGGACCCGAGGCCGTGCTGCGCGCCGCGATCCAGGCCATGGCGCAGATGCGCGCGTCCGGGATCGACGACGGCTACGAGGTGGAGTCGGCCGAGGGTTTGCTCAAAGTGGGGTCTTGGTCGTTGGATGGGTTCGACGCAGGCGAATTCGGGGCGGAGGCTCTGCGGCGCGGACTGCGGGCCGAGCTCGGGCTCAACCTGGATCGGGTGCGCCTGGTCGCCGCGCCGCTGGCGCAGGAGGGCCAGGTCCTCGTGCCCGAGGACCTGTGCGCGATCCGTTGCCGGCTGCCGGCGGAGATGGCCATGCATGCGGTGGCGCTGGCGCCGCTCGACCCGGTCGAGGCCAAGGCGCTCGAGACGACCTGCGCCGCGCACGGGCCGGCCTACGTGCAGGAGCTCGCTCAGAGGCTGGACGACGGCAACGCCCCGCGTGGCGCCGCGCGTCTCTGGGAGTTGCTCGAGGCGATGCGGCGCTGGCCCGCGTCCCACCTGGAGGCCTTCCCCAGCGACGAGCCCTGGGTGGAGGAGACTCCCTACGGTCGCATCGCGATTGGCACCTGGCGCGACGACGTCTACACAGGCGACTACGCCGTGATCATCGATCCGGACGGCAACGACCGCTACGTGGACGGGCGTTTCGCGGCGGCCACGGGCGAGGAGAACCGGCGCGTGGGGCTGCTGATTGACTTCGGCGGCGACGACGTCTACGACTGCGGCGAGGTGGACGTCACGCTTGGCGCAGCGGTGCTGGGCGCGGCGGCGCTCTTCGACCTGGGCCAGGGTGACGATCGCTACGTGGGCGGGCATGTGAGCCTGGGCGCGGGGATCGGCGGCGTGGGGATCCTCTACGACGACGGCGGCAGCGACGTCTACGAGGGCAAGGCGTTCACGCAGGGAGCGGCCGGCTACGGCATCGGGATCCTCTACGACGACGCCGTGCAGCCGGAGCCCGCGATCTCGACCGCGGAGGAGACCAAGGATCCGGTGGACCTCGGAGCGTTCGACAACGATCGGCTGCACGCCTGGACCGCCGCGCAGGCCTTCGCGCGTTGCCGCGGCATTGCGCTGTGCGTGAACCGTCGCGGCAACGAGGTCTACGAAGCGGGTGGCGTCTACCTGCACGCGCCGCTCTTCAGCGATCGCTACCAGTCGTTCTCGCAGGGTTTCGCCATCGGAGCGCGCGAGCACGACATGGCCGGTGGGATCGCGCTGCTCGTGGACGGCGCGGGCAACGACCGCTACCTGGGCGACATCTACAACCAGGGCGTGGGCTACTGGTACGCCGCGGGCCTCTTGTGGGACGGCGGCGGCAACGACCTCTACGAGATGACGCAGTACGGTCAGGGGAGCGGCATCCACCTCGCGGTGGGGGGGCTGGTGGACGTGGGGGGCAGCGACGCCTACGTGATGCACTCGGGCCTGGGCCAGGGGGGCAGCCACGACTTCGCGGCCAGCGTGCTCCACGATCGCGGCGGCAACGACCGCTACGACGGCAACACGTCCTGCAACGGCTGCGGGCTGACCAACAGCGTGGGCCTGTTCTTCGAGCGCGGCGGTGACGACACCTACGCCTCCAAACGCGACGGGGGCTTCAACGCCGGGCGACCCGCGCGCGGCTTCGGCAGCGTGGGCGTGTTCGTGGACCTGGCCGGCAAGGACGACTACCCCGTGCCGGATGCGAAGCCCTGGGAGGTGCGGGCGGGGTTCCGGCTGCCTGTCGGCCCCACGGACGACACCCTGTGGCGCGGCAGCGATGTGGGCGTGGGCATCGATCTTGCCCCCGCGCCGGATGCGCCCGAAGCCGCTGGCGGGGCCACCTCCACCCCCAACCAGCTCACCGGCAAGGCCGAGATCCCGGCCATCTGCCGCTACGAAGGGGCCCTGACCCAGCCCGTGTTCGACG
>JANOFW010000391.1:0-9868 GCA_031413835.1 Planctomycetia bacterium | reverse complement strand
TCGACCAGGGAGCGGCCGGCGGGGACGTGCTGCGCATCGGGCGCACGTACATGCTCGTGACCGCCTCGGCCTACGTCTTCGTGGCCGTCGCACTCGTGATCTCGCAGGCCCTGGCCGGGGCCGGGGCCACGCTGTTCCCGCTGCTGCTGGAGACGGTGGTCTTCGGGATCCTGGCGCTGCCTCTGGGCGCCTGGGCGGCGGCGCGGGCCGATGTCTACGGATTGCGCGCGCTGTGGATCGTGACCGTGGTCCTGCATCTGGTCGTGGCCATCGCGTACGTGGTATGGTTCCGCCTTGGCACCTGGGCCACGAAGGTGCTCCGCTGAGCGAGCGGCGCGCAGCAGGCTTTGCTGGGCAGGAAGAACTGGAGCGGACGTGAACGCGGGCGACCCCAAGGTCCTCAAGCTCGAGCGCCAGCTCAACTTGGTCTCCTACCTGCTCTCGGCGCGCGCACCGGTGCCCTTCGCCGACATCCGCGGCAAGGTGGTGGGCTACGACGACGAGGCCACCCCCGATGCCGTCGAGAAGCGCTTCGACCGCGACAAGGCCGACCTGCGCGCCATCGGCGTCAACATCGACTACATCACCAGCGACTCCTTCGGTCGCGCCGGCTACGTGATCGACCCGCGCGGCTACTTCCTGCGCGAGACCACCCTCGAGCCCGAGGACGCCATGCTCCTGGCGGTGCTGCAGCGCACCTTGGGGGTGGTGGACGACCCGCTCGGGCGCAACCTCAAGAGCGCCCTGGCCAAGCTGACCATCGACTCGCGCCTGCCCGAGCCGCTGCGTGCCTCGCTGGGAGAGCAGCACCTGCTGACGATGGGTCGCCCCGACCGCGATCTGGGCCGCACGCACATGACCATGCTGGGCGAAGCAGTGGGCCGCCGCCGGCGCGTCAGCTTCCGCTACGTCAAGCCGGGCGAGACCAAGGTCGAGAAGCGCGTCGTGCGCCCCTACGGCCTGGGCATGGCGCAGGGCAACTGGCACCTGGTCGCGTTCGACGAGGAGCGCAAGCTGCTGCGGCAGTTCCGCATGGATCGCATCCGCGGCAAGGTCGCGCTGGTGGATCGCACCGACGACGCCTACCAGGTGCCGGAGGACTTCGACATCTCGCGTCACGTGGACGTCGAGGAGTTCGAGATCGCCGACGGTCCCGAGCTGCCCGTGCAGATCGAGCTCGACGCCACGGCCACCTGGCTCATGGAGCGACGGCTGCGCGGCGTGGGCACGCTCACGCGCCGACCCGATGGGACGGGCCTGCTCGAGCTCAAGGTGCGCAGCGAACAGGGCCTGCTGCGCTGGCTCAACGAGCTGGGCCACCGCGCACGCATCGTGGCCCCCGCGCGTCTGGTCGCCGAGCACCGCCAGCGCATCGAGGCGGCGCGGGCGCTCTACGCTGACGTCAGTTCTTGATGGGCTCGCGCCTCGCGAGCGAGGCGCCGCCGCGAGACGGGTTTGATGGGCTCGCGCCTCGCAAGCGAGGCGCCGCCGCGAGGGTGGGGGGGGCGTCGCCGCGAGTCAGGGCGCGAGGACGGCGAGAACGCGCTCGGAGGTGAGCTCGGTGGGCTCGTCGGGCGTGAGGTCGAGCCAGGTGACGTTGTCGAAGGAGCGGAAGAAGGTCAGCTGACGGCGCACGAAGCGCCGTGTCTGGCGGGTGATCTCTTCGCGGGCGGAGGCCTCGGAGCGCGGGCCGGCGAGGACCTCGGCGAGCACGCCGAGCCCCAGCGCCTTGCGTGCCTCGGGGCTGGGGTCCTGGGCCAGGAAGACGCGCGCCTCCTCGAGCACGCCGGCCTCGAAGAGCAGGTCGGTGCGCCGCGCGATGCGCCGGGCGAGGTCGTCGGGAGAGCGGCTCAGGCCCACGAGGCGGGCGGGGACGCGGTCCGGGGCCTCCCACTGGCCGCGGGCCGCGCTCGCGGGCGCACCCGTGGCGGCGATGATCTCCAGCGCGCGGATCAGACGGCGCTCGTCGTGCGCGTGCACCTGGGCGGCCCGCGCGGGGTCCAGGGCCAGGAGGCGGGCATGGAGCGCCTCGGGGCCCTGCTCGAGGGCCTCGCGCTTGAGACTCTCGCGCAGCCTCTCGTCGCGGGCGACGGGGGCCCCCAGGCCCTTCAACCAGGAGCGCAGGTAAAGCGCCGTGCCGCCGACGATCCAGGGCGTGCGGTCACGCCCGTGGATGTCCGCCACCAGGCGATCGGCCGCGGCGACGAACGCGGCGGCCGAGAAACGCTCGCCCGCGTCGAGGATGCCCACGAGATGGTGCGGCACCTCCGGGGGTGCGACGGGCGCGGCGCTGAGCAACGGCAGTCCGCGGTAGACGCTGAAGGCGTCGCAGGCCACGACCTCGCCTTGCGTGGCGCGCGCGCACAGGAGGGCCACCGCGCTCTTGCCCGAGGCCGTGGCGCCGAACAGACAGGGGGTGGGCGCGTGCTTCAGGCGCGGCTCCGTGCGACTCCCCCCGTGGTACCCTCCCCGGCACACGTGAGCGAGAAGCGCGACCTCTGGATGCCGTTGGTCTTGGCGCTCGTGGGGGTGGGGCTTCTCGTGCTCAACCTGGGCGAGAGCGGCTCGCCGATGGTGGGCGTGGTCGCGGCGCTGGGCGGGCTCGTGGCAGCCGGCGCCTGCATGCCGCTGCGCCTCAAGCGTGGGCAGGGCCGGATGGTGGCCTTCGGATTCGGCGCGATCCTGTGCCTGGTCTCGGCCTCGCCGGGCCTGGCCTTCCCCTCGGGGGTGGTCCCCTGGTGGGTGGCCGGGCTGGCCTTCCTGCGCCCCCTGCGCGAGGCGACGCAGCGCACGCGGACCCTGCTGCTGGGGGGCGCGGTGTTCTTCGTGCTGGTGGCGCTGCTCGCTTGGAGGGGCGTCCTGCCGACCTCGCTGGCGTGGCTGTTCCTGGCGGCGGCGTTCCACCTGGGCGTGCATGTGCTCGCCTCGCGCCCCATCGCGCCCGAGGTGATCCCGGTGGGCCCCGCGGTGTCGGTCTTCGGAGGCACCTTCGACCCGTTCCACATGGGCCACCGCGCGCTGGTGGAGGCCGCCGTGCGCCAGACCGACCGCGTGCTCGTGGTGGTCGCGGGCACGCCGCCGCACAAGCGTCAGGACAGCGGACGCACCGCGTTCCACCACCGCGTGGCGATGACGCGGCTGGGGGTGGAGGGCCTGCACCGGGTCGAGGTGCTGGAGCTGGAGGGTCGCCGGCAGGGCCCCTCCTACACCGTGGACACGCTGGCCGCGCTGGCGCGTTCCTACCCGGCCGGCACCCGCTTCAAGCTGGTGCTCGGGGCCGACTCGTTCCAGGAGTTCCCCACCTGGCACGACTGGGAGGGCATCCTCGAGCGCGCCACCCTCCTCGTTGCGGCTCGCCCCGGTCACGAACTGGACGTGCCGCCCGAGTTCGAGGGACGCAACATGCCGGTGGAGCGCCTGGAGTCGGCCGTGATGGACGTCTCGGGTTCGAGGCTGCGAGCGACGTTGGCCGCGGACGGCGACGTCGGCGAGCTGCTGGCGCCCGCCGTGCGCACCTACGTGCGCGACCACCACCTCTACCAGCCGGGCGGAGCGGGATCCGGCGAGGTCGAGCTCGCGGAGCGCAGCCGGCCGTAGGCGCCCGCCATCCGCTACGGCGAGGTTCCTGGCTGCAGGCGCCGCTCGGGGGGCGGAAGCAGGCGCTGACACATCCGTGACAATCAAGGCAGCCGCGGTGGAGCCTCTGGCGCGTCCCCCTGCCTCGGCGCTGGAAGTCGGGCAAAGTGGTCGGTAGCATCCGGCGGCCCTTCAGGCAGGAGGGTGGCAGGCGCCGACCCGGACCCACGCGGTCCTCGGCCCCTTGGAAGGAGCCCTTCATGCGTCGTCTCGCCCTGGTGCTCGCCCTCGTCTTCGGTGCCGGCTCGCTGGCAGGCTGTGGCCTGTGCTGGAGCGATCCGTTCCACCCCAGCACGTCCAAGCGCTGAGCGCGGCTGCCACGGCCGGCGCCCACGGCTGCGTCCTCAGGCGCCTGTCCGTGCTGTGCGGGCCACGACTGCTCGGATCGGGCTCGCGCCGCGTCAATGTCATGGAATCGTAACCAGCGTAGGCATCGAGAGTTGGGCACTTTTCCTCGGGCTGAGCACGCTTGACCCTGGGAGAGGGGCTTGGTATCGAAGGGCCCCTGCGGATGCGCGCACCGCGTGCCCCCGCGCAAGACAGGCAGGGTAGACAGCAGGCAGGTGGCGGCGGGCGTGCTACGCACGGCGCCGTCAACGGAGGTCAGGATGCTCAAGCAGCTCGCACTCGTGGCGGGTCTCGTGGTGACCGGTCTGGCGGCCTCCGGCTGCCGTGTCATCGCGCCCGGTCTGGAAGAGGTCAGCGGCTACAGCCCCTGCGGCGGCTGCACGACCAAGACCCAGATGATCACGCGCCAGCAGGCCCGCGGCGCGCGTAACGTCGAGGAGTTCGTCGACACGTACTTCCTCAACTACGACATCAACGACCCGTACCGCGCGGACTTCAAGGTCCTCGACGGCCGCTACTGCTGCTCGCGCTGAGGCGTCAGCGCGCCCGCGGACCCCTCTGGGAGGGGGAGGCCCGTGACGCGCGCCGGCGGGCTTGCGTGAAGTCGGTGGAGTCTGGCCGAGGCGGCCGCGCAGGCGTCGCGCTGCCGGTGCCCTTGAGGCGGGCGGGTCGTTCCAGAGGCGGTGCCTGAAGCGCCCGCGGCTTGAGAGCTGCGGGCGTCTTCGTTTTCAGGCGGGGCTCCGCAGTCCGTGCCGGAGGCTCAGGCGGCCGCGCCCCTGAGGGCGCTGCCCCCATGGCCCCCTGCTCCGAGGTGAGCGCGCGTGTTCCGCATCGGCACCGTTCCGTGGCTCAACGCCGTCCCCCTGCTCGCGGGGCTCGAGGCCAAGTCCGAGCTGAGCCGGGCCGCGCCCGACGAGCTGTCGCGGCGTCTCGCCGCAGGTGCCCTGGACGCCGCGCTGCTGCCCGTGGCCGAGGCCGCGCGCGGCGTGGGCAGCGGCTGGCTCGGCCGCCACGGCATCGCCAGCGAGGGGCCGGTGGCCAGCGTGCTGCTGTTCTTGAAGCGCCCGCTGGCCGAGGTGCGGCACGTGGCGCTCGACCCCGCCAGCCGCACCAGCGCCGCCCTGGCGCGGCACCTCGTGGCGCACGCCACGGGCGGGCGGGCGCAGTGTGCGCCCGCCTCCCGAGCCGGCCCCAGCCCGCTTGAGGAGGCCGCCGACGCCGTGCTGGTGATCGGCGACCCGGCGCGAGCCGAGGCGCGCCGGTGGAAGGGGGAGGTCCTCGACCTGGGGGGTGAGTGGACGCGACGTACGGGGCTGCCGTTCGTGTTCGCACGCTGGCGGGCGCGCGCCGGTCTGAGCCCGGCCGAGAGCGCCGCGCTGGCCGACCTGCTCGACCGGGCGGCCGACGAGGGCCTGCCCCAGCGCGCGGATCTTGCCAGGGCCTGGGCCGAGCAGCACGGGCTGGAGCCACGCGCGGCCGTCGAGTACGTCCAGCGCTTCGTCCGCTACCGTATCGGTCCGCGCGAGGAGGAGGCGCTCGAGCGCTTCCTGGCGATCGTGCGGGCGGACGACGCCGCCGCGGGCCCGGCAGGGTCCGCGACCGGCCAGCGGAGGTGATCGATGCTCGACCTGGCCTGGATCCGGGAACACGCAGATGAGGTGCGTCAGGGCGCCAAGAGGAAGCACCTGCCCTGCCCGGTGGACGAGCTGCTCGTCGTGGACGGCGAGCGTCGCGCCCTGGTGCGGCTGGCGGAGGAGGCGCGCGCCGAGCAGAACGCCCTGGGCCAGCAGCTCAAGAGCCTGGGGGGCGACGCCAAGATCCAGGCCCTGGAGCGCTTGAAGCTGCTGAAGGTCAAGGTGGCCGAGCACGGCGCGCGCCTGGCGCCCCTGGACGCGCAGTTGGAGGCGCTCCAGCTGCAGATCCCCAACCCCCCCGACGCCGAGGTGCCCGAGGGGGCGGACGAGCGCGGCAACGTGGAGGTGCGCCGCAGCGCCGAGCCGGCGACGCCGACCTTCCCCGTCAAGGACCACATCGAGCTCCTGACGCGGCTCGACATGCTCGACATCGAGCGCGCCGGCAAGCTGGCGGGGAGCCGCTCCTACGTGCTCAAGGGCCAGGCCGTGCTGCTCGAGATGGCGGTGTTGCGCCTGGGGCTGGACATGATCGTGGCACGCGGCTTCACGCCTCTCTCCGTGCCGGTGGTGGTCAAGGAGTGGGCGCTCAAGGGTACGGCGTACTTCCCCGGGGCCGAGGAGCAGACCTACCGCATCGCCAACCCCACGGCCGAGGACGAGTCCTCCTGGCTCGTGGGCACCAGCGAGGTGAGCGTCACGGCCCTGCACGCGGGCGAGATCCTCGACCGCGCGCGGCTGCCGATCAAGTACGCGGGCATCTCGCCCTGCTTCCGCCGCGAGGCCGGCACCTACGGCAAGGACACCCGCGGCATCTACCGCGTGCACCAGTTCCAGAAGGTGGAGCAGGTGATCCTGTGCGAGGCCGACGAGGCCGAGAGCCGCGCCCACCACCTGGACATCCTCGCCAATGCCGAAGCCGTGCTCGACGCCCTGGAGCTGCCCTACCGGGTGGTGGCCACCGCCGCCGGCGACATCGGCCGCGCGGCCACCATGAAGTACGACATCGAGGCCTGGATGCCCAGCCGCCAGGGCTGGGGCGAGACCCACACCGCCAGCCGCTTCCGCGACTACCAGGCCCGGCGCCTCAACCTGCGCTACCGCGACGCCGAGGGGCGCGTGCGGCACTGCTACACGCTCAACAACACCGTGGTGGCCACGCCGCGCATCCTCATCCCGCTGGTGGAAGTCCACCAGCAGGCGGATGGGAGCGTGCGGATCCCGGTGGCGCTGCGGCCGTACATGGGCGGGCGCGAGGCGCTGACGCCGGCGTAAGGCCGCGGGCTGCGTTCGGCTCGTGGGACCGCGAGGGGCTCTGGGGTGGCTCCGGCGACCCAGAGCCGGGCTGGAGCCTGGCGCTCCCAGGGGTCCCCGTGCGTTGGGTGGGGTTACGACGAACGCGACGAGCGCGAGGGGCGCGAGCGGAGCCGTCAATTCATCGCGGCGTCGGCGGGCGCGGCGGGCGTCGAGCCGCCGGGCCAATCGACGGCCATGGTGCCGCCGGGCTTGAGGAGGAAGATGCGCACCACCTTCTGCGGCTCGGTCTCGGTGCGGGCGTCGCCGCTCTCCTCGGCGTCGAAGCTCAGCTGCAGGATCAGCGCGTAGGGCACGCGCTTCTTCACGCGCGAGTCCCACTCCTCCTGGCCCTTGGCGTCCTGGGCCTCGCCGGGGCGGTCGTAGTAGGTCCAGGACACCTCGCGGATGCGGTCGTAGATCAGGGTGTAGGAGCCGCCCTCGGTGGGGTCGGCGTCCACGTAGGCGTCTTCGCGGCGCCAGAGCTCGATGTGCTGGCCGTCCTCGTTGGGACGCAGCGCGTAACCCACCTCGGCGAGCTGCGCCTGCGGCGCGTCCTCGGAGCGGTTCTCCTCGTCCAGGGGAACGGTGCGGGCCAGGCGCGCGGTGACAAAGTCGATGCGGTCACCGTCGCGTCCGCCCACCTGTTGGGAGCGACCCACGAACCCGGCGTTGCCCGTCAGGCCGCCGAACCACAGGTAGCGCAGGTCCTTGACGACCTGGGAGATGATCGCGTTGGCGACCTTTGGGCGCCTGAGGCGCTCCAAGAGGTCGTCGCGGCCGCGCACCGTGAGCTGCATGCTGGTGAGCACCATGGCCACGAGCGCGCTCAAGATGGTCAGGGCGACGACGATCTCGATCAACGTGAAGCCGCGCCGGCGACTCATCGCGAGCCTCCGCCGCCGCTGCTGGAGGTCCCGGTGGTGCCGTCGCCCTGGGGGGTGATGAAGGTCTGGAGCACGATCAGGGGCTCGTTGGGCTCGTCCTCGTGCCAGATGGTGAGCGTGAGCTGCATCAGCTCGACGCCGGGGGTCTCCTCGTCCTCGCCGGTCGTGCTGCCCGTGCCCGTGCCCGTGCCCGTGCCGCCCGTACCGGTGCCTCCAGTACCCGTGCCGCCCGTGCCTGTGCCGCCACGTCCAGAGGAGCTGCGGCCGCTGGAGCCGCTGCTGCCCACGGGCTCGGCCCCGTTGGGCCCGGCCTCGCCGGCCGCGGTGCGCGGTCGCCGGCGGAACTCCATCATGTACGGCCGCCAGCGGTCGCGCTCGAGGCTGGGGAGCTCGGCCCAGCCGGCGTAGAAGTCGTCCAGCGAGGCCCTCAGGCCGTCGGCGTGGCGCCCGTCTTCGTAGGCCAGGCGCCGGAAGACCGTGTCGGCGGCCTCGCGCAGGTCGCGCAGGTCGGTAGCCGTGCTGCCTTGCTCGTAGGCGGTGTGGCACATCTCACCGATCAGCGCGGTCACCATGCTCAGGATGGCCAGGGCGCACATCACCTCGAGCAGCGTGAAGCCTTGCTCGCGCCGCGTGGGGCCAGGCAGGGGGCGCTGGGGGTGGCTACCTGAAGTCACTGGCGTCTCGCTGCTTGGTCAACTCGCGCAGGCCCTCGTGGGAGGAGGGCTCGGAGGTGAGAGGGTTGATCAAGATCGTCACGGAGCGCTCGTCCACGCGCACGTCCAGGTCCTGGCTCTCGAGACGTACGCCGAAGCCGCGCTCGACCGCGCCGTCGGGGAAGAACCGCACCTGGAAGGTCTTGTCGCCCTCGCCCAGCTTCTCCCAGTGACCGGCTTCGAGGCTGATGCCGGAGACGATCACCCCGTCGGGCAGGGCGTGCCAGGACGAGTTGAGCCACTGGCGCTCCTCGGCGCGGCTCGTGGCGCGCTCCTTGGCGACGTCGCGCTGGCCCTCCTCGCCCTGCGTGCCCTTGGCCGGCACGCTCGTGAACCAGAAGCGGGTGCCCCACTCGCGCTCGCCCTTCTCGTTGGGGAACCGGCCGATCTCCCAACGGGCCTCGTAGCCGTCGAGCACGGACTGCTCGCGCGCCGCCGTGATCTCGCTGAGCAGCTTGTTGGTGGAGGCCGACAGGCGTCCGCGGGCACCGAAGGAGTCGAAGGACGCCGGCACGATGAGCAGCGCCACGCCGACCACGGCGCAGACCACCATCAGCTCGAGCAGCGTGAAGCCCTCCTCGGGCTTCGGGAGGCACGGTTCGCCCAGCGGGGGATGCGCCCGGCGCACGCCGACCTACTCCTTCGTGGGCGGCCAGACGACGTCGTCGGCCGTGTCCGGCTGGCCGTCCTCGCCGTTCGAGCGGATGGTGAACTTCTTGCTGCCCTCCACCCGGTACTCGTAGGGGCTGTCCCAGGGGTCGTTGGGCACCTCGCGCAGGAACGGCTCAGGGTTGCTGTCCGAGGTCTGCGTAAGCGCCTCGAGGCTGTCGGGCAGCTTCTTGTTCACCATGCGGAAGTTGTCGATGGCCGACTCGAAGTTCCGCATCTGGATCTGCGCCGTCTTCAGGTTGCTGGTGAACAGGGCGTTCCAGACGTTGGGGCCGACGAGCGCGATCAGACCGCCCAGGATCACGATCACCACCATCAGCTCGATCAGGGTGAAGCCGGCGGAACGGCGCTGCGACATGGCGGACTCTCCAGGGGGCGCCGGGGGCGCCCCGCACTGAACCTACCGACGCTACCTCGGACGCCCTGAGCGGCACGCATCTTCCGTGTCGCCTGGCGGCGCGCGTCCCATCCTACCGCTGCGCCGGGGGTTGGCGGCCTGGGGCGTCCTACGTGGGGTCCGGCCAAACCAAGTCGTCCTCCGTGCCCATCTGGCCATCCTCGCCCGCGGAACGGAGCGTGAAGCGCTGCCCATCGATCTGGTAGGCGTAGGCGGCCTCCCAGGGGTCCTTGGGCAGGCGTTCGAGGTAGGGCTGCGGGTCCTCGTCCGTGGGCGTGGACAACGTCTCGAGGG
>JANOFW010000390.1:0-6567 GCA_031413835.1 Planctomycetia bacterium | reverse complement strand
AGCCAGTAACTCCTTCACCCGCCAACAGTTGCTTCTGAGCTTGGCTACCAGTTCCAGGAGCTCGGATATTCTTCCGGGTGGCGGCGGCAACAGCAGATCCGCAGGCTCCCCATAGACGAGTTGGGCGGGTGCAAAACCATGTGCGTGAACAGCGCACCTCAGAACCAGCAAGATCTGAGGCAACGCTTCCTCCCAATCCGCCAATTCATCCATCACGGCTCTCAGCGATTCCTTCAACGTCTGATGCTACCGCTTTACCATCCCATTCGCTTGTGGTTGATATGGGGTCGTTCTTACTCTCATGCAACCCAATCTCTGGAGTAATTTTTGGAAGACATGGCTGTCGAACTGGCGCCCCTGATCGGTCGTCAGCCTCTCCGGGACTCCAAACCTTGCCACCCACTGCCACAGAAAAACACTGGCGCACTTCTCAGCAGAGATGTTATTGATGGGAACCGCCTCCATCCATCATGGGAACCCCCGGTCTATCATGGTGAGAAGGTAGGCATTCCCAGCCCTGCTCAAAGGCAACGGTCCCACTAGATCCATATGGATATGTTGAAAACGGTCGGAGTGCAGATAGATTCCCGGTGGCCTTACCACCTTTACTTTCGGCTTCGCCCGCTGGCACCGAGGCGGGTGCCATCGAGCACCTCGCTGACCAGACGTCTCGTCGGGCGCTTGGCCTGGGCGGCCCTGGCCCGCTCGAAACGCCGGGCACGTAGCGATGCACCTGTCGCAAGTTCCCGATCCGCTTGCGCTCGACCTCGGCTGCCCATCGAAACATCCTAGCCCTGCCTCCGCTGGAGGGTCTGGGGGGCGGCGCCTTGCCTGAGGCGGCACGCCTGCCCCTGACGTTTCGTGTAGGAAGGTTCGCTGGGCACCCTGAGCGGCCATGCCGCCAAGGGGCAGGAGGCTGGTCGAGATGCGGGTGCGAGCTACGTGGCGTGTGTTGGCCGGTGTCGGCTTGGGGCTGCTCCTGGGCCTCGATCCGTCGGCGCTGGCGCCGGCCGAGGGGGAGGGGTCCGCCTCCACGGCCTTCGAGTCGGCCCTCAAGGCGGCCGAGCAGGCGCTCAAGGACGGCAAGAAGGACGAGGCCCGCGCGCAGATCTTGAGGGCCCTGGAGCGCGACGCGCGTTCGGTGGAGGCCTGGGAACTCGACGCCCGCTGGGCCGAGGCGGTGCCCGACGAAGACGAGCGCGTCTACGCGCTCTACCGGGCGCTTGAGCTGGCCATCGCCCAGAAAGCGCCGCCGGAGCGGGTCAAGGCGCTGCGGGCGCGCGTCGATGCCGCCGACCCCCACGCCAAGAAGCTGCTCGACCTGCGGACTACGTTCCTCGAGCGGCTCGCGGGCGTCGCCAAGGACTACGAGCACGCCAAGCGCCCGCACTCGGCGATCCGCGTCTGGCAGGAGGTCCTGGCGCTCGACGCCGACAACGCCGTCGCCGCCGAGGCCGTCCAGCGCATCTCCAGCACGCCGGATCCCAGCCTGGCCGAGACGGCGCGGCCCAAGGATCTGCTGGCCGACGTCTCGGCCGAGTGGATCCGGCGGCACGATGCGAAGCATGCCACCTGGGAGGAGCGCGCCAAGTTCGAACGCCCCAACTACTGGACCCACACCGACGCCGGCTACGCCGTGCTCGTGCGCGCCGCCGAGGCCATGGAGCAGATGAACGGCTTCTACCGCCAGTTCTTCCGCTACGGCACCGAGGAGGACGGTCGCCAGGTGCCGCGCATCGAGCTGCGCATCTTCAAGGATCGCGACGAGTACCTGAAGCTGGGCAGCAGCCCGCCCGAGTGGAGCGGCGGCCAGTTCACGGGCGGCGCGGTGGAGGTCTACGTCTCGGGCGGTTTCGAGGGCATGGTCGGGACCATGTTCCACGAGGCCGCCCACCAGTTCATCGGGCTGGCTACGAACGCGGCCGGCTGGCTCAACGAGGGCCTGGCCTGCTTCTTCGAGGGCTGTCGCATCCAGGCGAACGGGACCGTGCAGATGAACCTGCCGGCCTCGGGGCGGCTGTTCTCCCTCGCTGAACGCATGGCGAAGGGCTGGATGAGCGACGCCAAGGACGGCATGGACCTGGTCGATCCCTCCAAGTCCGACCCTCCCAAGGCGCCCACCTTCCGCATCGTGCTGGAGAACGAGTACGAGTGGGGTCCGGCCTGGTACGCGCCCACCTGGGGGGTGGTGTACTTCCTCTACAACCTGCAGGACCCCGCCGACGGGCGCTTCATCTACCGCCAGGCGTTCCACACCTTCATCGACACCTCGGGGGGGCGCATCGGCAAGGGCGCGATCAAGAACTTCGAGGAGGTGGTGCTGGCCGCGCCCACGCCGCCCACGAAGGGCGTGGCCGAGGCCAAGGCCAACAACGTGCGCCTGGCCAGGACCGTGGACGAGCTCGATCCGGTCTGGAAGGACTGGATCCTGGCGCTACGCGACGAGCAGAGCGGCCGGACCCAAGTCGAGCGGCCCTACCTGGCGTGGGCGCGCCACGCCATCACCCGCAAGCACCACGACGACGCCAGCGAGCACTTCGAGAAGGGCCTGGTGGCAACGCCGGGAGACGTCGAGCTGCTCATGGAGTTCGCCGAGCACCTCGCCGGCCGCTTCAAGAACACCGACCGCGCCGGCAAGCTGGCGCTGCGCGCGCTGCAGCTCCTCGAGGCCCAGAAGCCGGTGGACGAGGTGCGCTTGGCCGCGCTCGACAAGCGCCTGGAGAAGTGGGACCCCAAGCACCTGAGCCTCAAGGCGGTGCACGCGCAGCTCTACACGCAGGCGCGTCAGGCCGTCGAGCGCTACGTCTCGGCGCAGCGCTACCTGCTGGCCATGCACGTGGCCCGGCGGCTGACCGCGGGCCTGCGCGTGCCGGGCTTGAGCGAGCTCTACGAGCAGGCCGCACGGCGCTCGGGCCGCTCGCTGGCGCTCTGGCAGCTGGCCTACAACGAGGTGGACCTCGCGGGCTGGGCGGAAGACGGCGCCAAGGTCTTCGAGCCCTACGGCTCGATCCTGCGCGGGAGCTTCGGCACCTACACGCCCGGGCGCTACGACTACTACGCGCTCAGCCTCGACCAGGTCACCTCGGGCGACTTCTCCCTCGAAGCCGAGGTGCTGACCGAGAAGGGCAAGAACGCCTTCGCCGGGCTGGTCTTCGGCCGCAAGTCGGCGACCAGCTTCCACGCGCTGGTGCTGTTCCCCGAGGGCTTCGCCGACCTGGTCTCGTTCTACGACCTGGGCGTCTACAAGACCTGGCGTCACGAGGCCCTGCCCCCCGACTCCGATCCCTGGCGCACGTTGCGGCTGGATGTCTCCGGCCGCATGGTGGACGTCTGGTGCGACGGGGCGCTGGTCACCTCGCAGGAGCTCTCGAGCCTGGACGTGCTGCGTGGCCGCTTCGGCCTGCTGATGGGGCCGGGCCAGGCCCAGTTCCGAAACGTGCGCTACCTGGCGCGCGACCCGGGCGACCCCAGCGCCGCCATCGAGCGCGCGGTGAAGCTCGAGAGACACGCGGCGGGGGGGCCGGCCACGAGCGGCTCCTACGTCGGTCACGTGCCTCCCTGGCCGACCGTGTCGCAGTGGCTCCAGCAGCCGCGCACGGGCTGGGCCGAGAAGGGGCCCGCGCCCACGCTCTGCGTGTTGTGGAGCGTGCCGCAGAATGAAGTGCTCCCCCTCCAGGCCTGGCTTGCGCACCTGGTGAAGCAGCACGCCGACGTGGGGCTCGAGGTGGTCGCGATCTGCGAGTCCACCGCCCCGGAGAAGGTGAAGGAGCACCTGGCCAAGTTCCCGTTCCCGGGTTGCGTGGGCCTCGACCACCTCAATCCGGCGGCAGGCGGCTACGGCTGCACCATGGACGCCTTCTTCATCGGCAAGCGCTTCTCCTTCCCGCGCGTGCTGCTGCTCGACGTGGACCAGCGCGTGATCTGGGAGGGCAACCCCGGCTTCGACATCGGCAAGCCCTGGGTGACGGGCGTGCCGTCCTACCTCGACACCCCGCTCGACGAGCTGCTCACCCGCCGCGACCTCAAGCGCACGCTGCCCTGGCGCAAGGACTGGGTGTCCTTGGGCGCGCCGGCGCGCACCCGCGGCGACATCGCCGCGCTGCTGCCGCTGCTGGTGCGCGCACAGCCTCTGTCGGCCGAGTCTCTGCCCGAGATCGGCGAGGCCCATGACCTGACCGCGGCGCTCCTGGCAGCGACCTCCGAGGCCGAGACCACGGCCAAGGCGCTCGCGCTAGCGCAGGCGGAGCCCGCGATCCTGCACCTCGCGGGGATCGCGCGTGCGCTGGGCAAGCCCCTCGACGCCAAGCAGACGAAGGCGCTCGCTAAACACGCCACCTCGCTCCACGCCAAGGCCTGGGTCATGGCCGCCGCCTCGGCCACCACGGCGCTCAAGGCGCTCGAGTCTGGCGCGGAGACCGCCGCGACCCTCGAAGCCTTGAAGGCGCAGCTTGCTGCCATGCCCGGGGCCCTGCCCGCCCGGCTCTCCGAGCGCCTCAGCACCGCGCAGACGGCCGCCGACCCCGCCGCGCTGCGCCAGGCTCTCGCCGACACGCCCCATCTGCCGGGGCTGGTGCTGCTCGAACACGTGGGCCGCTAAATGACCGGCCGCAATTCTGGGACATCACGGGCGGCGCGCTGGGCCGGGGGCGCTCGGGCCACCGCGTCGTCCTGATGTAGACAGACTACACGGCGTCCTCCGCGGCGGCCTCCGCACCCCATCCAGCGTGCCGGCCCGCGAGGCTTGGTTTCCGGGCTGCATCAGGGCCGCGTGGAAGCGTCAGGCGGATGGACTCGCCGGGCGGGTCGCCGCTGTCCCAGGATCACGAACGGTGATCTAGCTGGGCGGGTCAGGAGCCTGCTCGCGAGCTGGGCGCGGCTCGCTCGTCGGGGGCGCGGGTGTTCAACGGGCTGCGCGTGCGAGGTGACGCCAGCGTCCTACGAGCCCGAGGAGCTCCCGGCGGTAGCCGGCGGGGTCGCTGCCGAGCGCCGAGCTCGCCAGCGCGCTCACCATCTCGGGCGTGGCGTTGCCCGCGTGGGCCGAGCCGCGCAGCTGCATGCCGAAGGAGGCCACGGCCGCTGCGAAGCGGAAGTCGGCATCGGCCCCGTCCCAACCCAGGCCCTTGTCCACGAAGGGGATCTCGCGCAGCACGCTCGTGGAGCCCTCCGGCTCCTTCCAGCGCAGCTTCACCGTGAGCAGGTCGTCGCTGGGCGCCGCCGCCCCCCGCGCCCCCTGGTACTTGAGCGGCGCCAGGCCCTCGCCCGGGAACGCGGCGTCCACGGGCACGACCTGGTAGAGCGCCGTCACGGCGTGACCGGCACCGATCTCGCCTGCGTCCTTGGCGTCGTCGGTGAAGTCCTGTGCGGCGAGTCGCCGGTTCTCGTAGCCCAAGAGGCGGTAGGCGGTCACGTGCGCGGGGTTGAGCTCGACCTGGAGCTTCACGTCCTTGGCGATCGTGACGAGCGTGCCCAGGCTCTGCTCGACGAGCAGCTTCTGGGCCTCGCGCGGCGTGTCCACGTACCCATAGTTCCCGTTTCCGTGGTCGGCGAGCGCCTCGAGCGTGCTGTCCTTCAGGTTGCCCATGCCGAAGCCCAGCACGGTCAGGAAGACGCCGCTCTTGGCCTGCTTCTCGATCAGCGCCACGAGCTCGGACTCGTTCGTCGCGCCCAGGTTGAAGTCACCATCGGTCGCCAGGATCACGCGGTTGGCCGCCCCCGGCACGAACGCGGCGCGGGCCTGCTGGTAGGCCAGGCGGATGCCCTCCGCGCCGTTCGTGCCTCCGCCACTCTCCAGCGCGTCGATCGCGGCCGCGATGCGCCTCCCGTGCGCCCCGGAGGTGGGGGGGAGGACCAGGCCCGAGGCGCCTGCGTAGACCACCAGCGCCACCGTGTCGCGCTCCTGGAGCTGCTCCACGAGCAGCTTGAGCGATGCCTGGACCAGCGGCAGCTTGTTCGCGCTCTGCATCGAGCCCGAGACGTCGACGAGGAAGGTGAGCCTGAGGGGCGGTCGCGTCGCGGGCGCGAGCTCACGCCCCTTGAGCGCGACGCGCACCAGCCGATGCGCGGGCTCCCAGGGACAGGGCGCCGCGGCCACATGCACGGCGAAGGGCTCGGGCCCGGTGGGGCAGGCGTAGTCGTAGGGGAAGTAGTTGATCAACTCCTCGAGCCGGACCGCGCCCGGGGGCGGCAGCGCTCCCGCCACGAGCAGCCGGCGCGTGTTCGCGTACGAGGCCGTGTCCACGTCGATGGCGAAGGTGGAGAGCGGCTCGTCGTGCGTGCGTACGAAGCCCGTCTCCTGGATCGCAGCGTAGGCCTCGGTGTTGAAGCCGGGCGGCAGGCTCTCGCCCTCGGCCTCGGCGCCGAGGAGCGGCGGCGGCGCTGCCGGCGGCGCGGCGGAGCCGTCGAGCAGCGGTGCGCCGGCCTGGGTGCTGCAGCCCCAGGTGACGAAGGACGCCAGCGCGAGACCAGCGATCAGGACCAGACACGAGCGACGAGCGGGACGACGCATGTGAACCTCCTTTAGTAGACTGACGCGTCAGTACTATATAGAGGGAGGCGGGGCGCGCAAGG
>JANOFW010000389.1:0-4520 GCA_031413835.1 Planctomycetia bacterium | reverse complement strand
GCCCGACGAGGGCGGCCACCGGCAGGAGCGGCCCGCTCGGACGTCCAAGGGCTTCAAGAAGCTGGACGTGAACTACAGCACTTCCGACCTTGGCATGGCGTTGGGTGTGAGCATCAAGACCATCAATGCAAAAGACAAGGTCACGCGCCGCTACACGAAGAACTACACCCGCGTTGATGCAGAGCTGCGCGCCGAGGCGACCGACTACCACCGCCGGCAACCGTACGCCGTCCTCGTCGCCGTCATATTCCTTCCGATCGACGCCTGCGACGATGCGGGGAGGGGGACAAAGAAGGAGGCAGGCATCTCCTCGTTGGGCGCTGCCGTGCGCACCTTCCGGACGCGCGCTGGCCGCAGAGCTGCACGCAACGATTACGACGCCTTCGAGAGCGTGTACATCGCTGTGTACGACGCGGTGGCCAGGGAAGTGATATTCCTCGATGTGGAGCAGCCACCGCCGCGTGACCGTCGGCCGAGGGCGGGCGAGGGTCGCTCGCTTGAGGGCGTCGTCGCAGAGATTCGCGCAGCCTACGACGCCAGGAACGACCCTCCCTTCGACTGGGCGAAGTGAGGGCGGAGGCCTTGCCGCGGGGCGATGCCAGCGTGCCGTACGGGCGGATCCGAAGGGGTTAGCGGAGTCCCAGCCGCCGTCGATCGCATGGGAGCACGCACCGGACGCGCGGGCGCTCAGGCTCCCTCCGGGCCGTGTGAGGCTATCCTTGGCGCCCGCATGGGTGCCTACGACGTCCAGAAGCTGAGGGCCGACTTCCCGCCGTTGGCGAGGAGGAGGAACGGCAAGCCGCCGATCTTCTTGAACAACTCGTGCATGACGCTGAGGCCGAGGCCGGTGATCGAGGAGATCGCCCGGTACTACGCGGAGTTCCCGACGTGTGGGGGGGGCAGGGCGGAGGGGGCCAAGCACCTGCACAACTGGTTCATGGAGGAGTTGAAGCTGCACGAGGACGGGAGCCGGGAGGAGGTGGCAAGGCTGCTGGGGGCGGCGAGCCACGAGGAGATCGTCTGGACGCGGAACACGAGCGAGGCGCTCAACATCGTGGCCCATGGGCTGCCGTTGAAGCCCGGCGACGAGATCCTGGGGAGCGAGCGCGAGCACAACAGCAACTTGGTGCCGTGGCTGGAGGCCGAGAGGCGCCTGCGCGTGACGGCGGGGGACCCGAAGCTCGTCGCGCGGAGGTGGTTCGACCTGGCGCCGGACGGGGCCTTCTCGTTGAAGAATGCGCTCGAGGCCATCACGCCGAAGACCAAGGTCGTGGCCGTGGGCCACAGCAGCAACCTGGACGGGACGACGATTCCCAACGACGCCATCGTGGCGATCGCGAAGAAGGTGCATGCGAACGGAGGCTGGCTGGTGCTGGATGCGGCCCAGAGCGTGCCGCACGTGCCGGTGAACGTGCAGACGCTGGGGGCCGACTTCCTGGCCTTCTCGATCCACAAGATGTGCGGGCCCGCGGGCATGGGGGCGCTCTACGGCAAGAAGAGCGAGCTCCAGAAGCTGGCGCCCTTCATCGTGGGGGGCGACACAATCGCCGACACCTGGCAGGACCGGGTCATCTACAAGGACGTGCCGGGGCGCTTCGAGGCGGGGCTCCAGGACTACGCCGGCATGCTGGGCGCGGCCGCGGCCATCCGCTACGTGCGCGACACGGTGGGCCTGGCGGCGATCCATGACCACGAGCTCAGACTCAACACCTACCTGACCCAGCGGCTGCTGCCGCTCGAGTGCGACCACTTCTGGATCCGGGGCCCGCGCGATCCGGCGCTGCGCGGCGGCGTGCTGACCATGTCGTCGTCCTCGGGCGCGGTCTTGAACGCCATCGAGCGTCTGGCCGACGAGCGCCACAACGTGATGCTGCGCAAGGGCATGTTCTGCGTGAACGCCTACCTGCACCGGCGCTTCGACGCCACGGGCAGCGCCAAGAACAACCTGCGTGCGAGCGTCTACCTCTACAACACGGAGGAGGAGTGCGACGCGTTGTGTAGCGTGGTCGAGCAGGTCGTGAGGAACCCGCTCGACTACATGGATGACGAGTAGACGACGACGAGACGATAGCGACGAGACGACCCGCCTTTCTCCCCTCCCGATACCGCCCCCCGCGCCCCCCGACCTCACGCGAGACGAAGGATCCCCGATGGCCGTCAGCCAAGCCGTGCGCCGCTACTACGCCGAGAAGATCTTCGCCAACATGGGCCGCGACAAGGTGCCCGCGAACTTCCGGCCCCTGGACACGCCCGCGCACGGGCTTGCTACGGTCGAGGGCTGCCGCGGCGGGGGGAAGAACATCCTGGAGGTGTCGGTCCAGGTGGAGGGAGCGCGCCTCAAGGACGCGCGCATCTCCTGCGGACTGTGCAACCCGGCGATGTACGTGGGCGCCGACGTGGTCATCGAGTGGGCCCGCGGGCAGGCCCTCGAGGGGCTGCTGGGGTTGGATGCGTTCGCGATTCCGGCGCTTGCCCCGTTGTTCGCGAAGCTGGGCGGCCCCGGCCAGCCCGACGACGCGCGCGAGAAGTTCCAGTACACGCTGGTGGCGCTGCAGAACGCGATCCGGACGGCGCAGGGCAAGCCCAGCGTGCCCCCCGCGCCGATCGATGGTCCGTCGGACAAGGACTGGGCCGAGGCCTAGCCCGAGCGCCATTTCCGTGACGACGTACAGTACGTAAAGAACTACAAAATAATTAGTTACGATACTTTATTGTCCGCCATGTCTGCGGAGTCCTTGATCTACTGTATGTTTTATTCCGAATAAAACATACAGTCATGACCCGACCCGCCAACCCGCCCCTGAAGCCTGGCCGCGTGTACCGCACGCGCGAGCTGGGCCGTTGGTCGGCGAATCCGTCGCGCCTGGCCAAGCGGCTCGCGGCCCAGTCACGGCTGGAGCCGCTGGCGCATGGGCTCTACCACTGTCCACGGCATGGCCACTTCGGTCCCATGCCCGCGGACGACAGGGCGTTGGTGCGCTCCTTCCTCGGCGAGGCCGCCTTCCTCTTTACGGGGCCGGAGGTGTGGAACTCGCTCGGCTTGGGCGCGACCCAGGTGCTCGCCGCGAGGTTGGTCTACAACCGCAAGCGCACGGGGCTCTTCTACCTCGATGGCCGGCCCTTCCGGTTCCGCCGCAAGCCGTACCCCCGACCTGCGCCGCTCGAGTGGTTCGTGGTCGATCTGCTGGAGAACCGCGGGCTGGCGGCGCTGGAGCCCGCCGAGACCGTTCGCCTCCTGAGGCGCTCCCTGGCTCACGGCACGTTCGACGCGGCAAGGTTGCGCGCCATGGCGGTGCGCTTTGGTACGAGGCGTACGCGGGCGACTGTCGAGGAGGCGCTCTGCGAGGAGTCGACGTAGTGATTGTTGGAGGGATGTGGTGTGCCTCGCGCGGCCACCTTCTTCCTGTGCGATGCGCTCGGTCCCCGCGTTCCGAAGTAGTCGGCGAGTAGGCCGGGCATCCCCAGAGCCAGGCTGGAGCTTGGCGCTCCCAGGGCAACCCAAGAGGGCGGGGGCGGAGTGGGGGTGTGGAGTTGCAGCACGGCGTCACCAGAGCCAGGCTGGAGCCTGGCGCTCCCAGGGCGACCCAAGGCCGTCGCCGTGGCGTGGGCGCGAGGGCGCGGCGTGGGCGTGAGGGCGAGGCGAGTGCGGCGGGGCCGGGTGCGCCGCATCGTTGGAGGCCCCCCGCGCCCCCCCGTAGTCTGCTGCCCATGGCGCTCCACCTGCACAACAGCCTCACCCGACGGCTCGAGCCGTTCGTCCCTGCGCATCCGCCCAAGGTGACGGTCTATGCGTGCGGCCCGACGGTGTACAGCTACGTGCACATCGGCAACTGGTCGTCGTCGGTGTTCTTCGACGTGCTGGTGAGGTGGCTGCGGGCCTCGGGCTACCAGGTGACGTTCACGAAGAACATCACGGATGTGGACGACAGGATCATCGCGGCCATCGCCAAGACGGGTGAGGAGCGCGCCACGTTCACCAAGCGCTGGGAGCAGGTCTTCTTCGACGGCATGAAGATGCTGGGCTGCGTGGCGGCCGACCACCACCCGCGCGCGTCCGAGCACGTGCCCGGCATGGTGGCCATCATCCAGGCGCTGCTCGACAAGGGGCTGGCCTACCGCGGACAGGACGGCTCGCTCTACTTTCGCGTCGCGGCCTTCCCCACCTACGGCGAGCTGGCCAACCTCTCGGCGCAGCAGTTGAAGGCCGGCGCCAGCGGGCGCGTGCAGTCGGAGGACTTCGAGAAGGCGGAGGTCAGCGACTTCGCGCTCTGGAAGGCCTTCGTGCCCGAGGACGGCCAGGTCTTCTGGGATCCCACCTTCCGCATCGACGGGCAGATGAAGACGGTCAAGGGCCGGCCCGGCTGGCACATCGAGTGCTCGGCCATGATCCGCGCCCTGATGGGCGACCAGATCGACCTGCACCTGGGCGGCGAAGACCTCGTCTTCCCGCACCACCAGAACGAGATCGCGCAGAGCGAGGGCGCCACGGGCAAGCGGCCCTTCGTGCGCGTCTGGATGCA
>JANOFW010000388.1:0-3401 GCA_031413835.1 Planctomycetia bacterium | reverse complement strand
CTCCTGCTCCTCGAGCAGGGTGATGCCGAGTCGCTCGCCATGGCGCAGAAGACCCTCGTGGCCATCGACGAGGGCGGCGTGCACGACCAGGTGGGCGGCGGCTTCCACCGCTACAGCACCGACGAGCGTTGGCTCGTGCCGCACTTCGAGAAGATGCTCTACGACAACGCGCTGCTGGCGCAGGCCTACGCGGGCATGTTCGCCGCCACGCGCCAGGCGCGCTTCGCGCGCGCCGCGCGCCGCGCGCTGGGCTGGGTCCTGCGCGAGCTCGCGAGGCCCGGGGGCGGCTACGCCTCGAGCCTGGACGCCGACACGCAGGGCACCGAGGGGCTGACCTACGTCTGGACGCCGACGGAGGTGGACGCGGCCCTGCCGGCCGCCGAGACCGCCTTCGTGAAGGCCGCGCTCGACGTCACCGCGGCCGGCAACTACGACGAGGAGGCCACGGGCGAGGCCACGGGCCGCTCGATCCCGCGCCTGCTCCGTCCCCTGGCCGAGACCGCCGCCGCGCAGGGGCTCTCCGTCGAGGCCTTCCACGGGCGCCTCGACGCCGCGCTCGAGAGGCTGCGCGCGGCGCGTGACAAGCGCCCGCAGCCCGGCCTTGACGACAAGGTGATCGCCTCCTGGAACGGTCTCCTGCTCTCGGCCTTCGCCCGCGCCGGCCGGGACCTCGCCGAGCCGGCCTGGCTCGAGCGGGGTCGCGCCCTGGCCGACTTCCTGTTGGCCCAACATCGGCGGGAAGACGGCACGCTGCTGCGCTTCCCGCGCTCCTCGGGCCCGGAGATCCCCGGCTTCGCCGAAGACCTCGTGCACGTGGCCACGGGCCTCTTCGACATCGGCGAGGCGACCGGCGAGCCGCGCTACGTCGCGGCCGCGCGCGCTCTCGCCGACGACCTCCTGGCGCGCTTCGAGGACCACGCAGGCGGAGGCCTGTGGGCCACGGCCGAGGGCACCCACGAGACGCTGATCGCGCGCGCCAAGGAGGTCTGGGACAGTCCCATCCCCTCCGACAACGGCGCGGGCGCCCGGCTCCTGCTGCGTCTCTCTGCTGCGACGGGCGGGGAGCGCTACCGCGCCGCCGCCGACCGCATCCTGCTGGCGTACCGTCCGCTGCTGGGTCACGCGCAGACGGCGCGCGGCGTGGTCGCGCTCTGCCGCGCGCTGGCGCTGCGCTTGAAGCTTGAGGCGAGCGCGCCGGCGCCCGAGGCCCTGGGCCCCGGCGACGCGCACGTCGAGCAGGGCGTGGCCAGCGTGGATGCCTGGCTCGAGCGCGGCGAGGCTCGCCCGGGCGCGAGCGTGCGCTACGCCGTGCGCGTGAAGCTGGCGGAGGGCTGGCACGTCAACGCGACCGAGGCGCCGCCGTCGCGCGTCGCGACCGCCCTCGCCCTGGTGCCCAAGAGCCCGGTCAACCTGGGGCCGCCCGCCTGGCCTCGGGCGGGCGCTGTGGGCGCCGGCGGCGCGCCGGGGTTCGCCGGGACCTTCTGGGTGCGCGGCGAGGTGCACGTACCCGCGGCCGCGCCGCTCGGCCCGCGCCGGGTGAGCCTCGTGCTGACCCTCCAGCCCTGCGACGCCACCTCCTGCCGTGCCGCCGAGGAGCTGCGCCTGGACATCGCCCTGCGCTTCGCCGAGGCCGACGCCCCGGCGCGCCATCCGGCCGTGTTCGCCAAGTAGCCGGGACCGGGTCGCACGGGTAGGGTGCTGCCTCGGCCCGCGCCTGGGGGGCCGCGGGAGAGGTCCATGCCCGAGATCACGGTGCAGCTCAAGCAGAAGCTCCAGGTCGAGGCGCGCGCCGGCGGCGTGGCCGCGCGGCTCGACGAGCCGGTCTCGAACGGCGGCGACGGCGCGGGCCTATCGCCCAGCGAGACGCTGCTCGCGGCGCTCTCGGGCTGCGCGGCCATGACGCTGCGCCTCTACGCTCAGAAGAAGCAGTGGCCGCTCACGGGCGTCACGATCCATACGACGCTCGAGCGCCCCGCCCACGGCGCTCCCGACCTCACCCAGAAGATCGTGCAGTCGATCACGCTCGAGGGCCCGCTCGACGCCGAGCAGAAGAAGCGCTTGGTCGAGATCGCCGGCAAGTGTCCCGTCCACAGGACGCTGCAGGGCCCGCTCGCGATGGAGGAGCGCCTGGCGTGAGCTCGACGCGCCCGCCTCTCGAGGTCTTTCCCAACCCCGAGCCCGGGCGCGGCTACGAGATCGCCCACACGCATCACGAGTTCACCTCGCTGTGTCCCCTGACGGGGCACCCGGACTTCGCCACCCTGACCGTGCGCTACGTGCCCGGCGCCACCTGCGTGGAGCTCAAGAGCCTCAAGCTCTACCTGCAGGGCTACCGGCAGCAGGGCGTGTTCTACGAGGCGCTGGTGAACCGCATCCTCGACGACCTGCGCGCTGCCATGGCGCCCCAGCGCATCGAGGTCAAGGGCGAGTTCCGCGGCCGCGGTGGCATCACGAGCGTGGTGACCGTGCGCCATCCGGATGCCCCTTGGCCGGGAAGCGGCGCGTGAGCACGGCTGCGGCCGACAGGGACCGGATCCTGCGCCTCGAGCAGGAGCTGGCGCGCGAGAAGAAGCTCAACGAGGCGGCCTACGCGCTGCACACCACGCTGGACCTCGACGAGCTCCTGGGCCTGATCCTCAAGGCCGCGCGCGAGGGCGTGGACGCCGATCGCGGAACGGTCTACCTGCTGGGCGACGACGGCAAGGAGCTGTGGTCGCGGGTGCTGTCGGGCGCCGAGAAGCTCACCATCCGCCTGCCGGTGGGCCGCGGGATCGCCGGCGCCGTGGCGGCCGACGGCGCGACGGTGCGCCTCGACGACGTCTACGAGGACGCGCGCTTCGACCGCTCCTGGGACGCCAAGACCGGCTACCGCACGCGCACGATGCTGGCGGCGCCCATCCGCAACCGCGCCGGCAAGGTCGTGGGCGTCTTCCAGCTGATGAACAGGAAGGCGGGCGTGTTCGGGCCTGAGGACGAGCGCTTCCTCGGGCTGCTCTCGGTCCACGCCGCGTTGGCCGTCGAGAACGCCACCCTGCACGCCTCGGCGTTGGAGCGCGAACGTCAGTCGCGCGAGATCGCCCTGGCGCAGGACATCCAACGCAAGATCCAGCCCGAGCGCCTCGTGCGCGCGACGGGCAGCATCATCGCCGCGGGCATGAACCGCCTGTGCGAGGACGCCAGCGGCGACTACTACGACCTGATCGACCTGCCCGACGGGCGCCTCGCGTTCGCGGTCGGCGACGTCTCCGGGCACGGGCTGGGGTCCGCCCTCGTGATGGCCCAGGCGCGTGCGTGGCTCAGGGCCTTCGCCAAGACCCCCACGCCCCCCAACGAGTTGCTCGCGCTGCTCAACGACAGCCTCACCCCCGACCTCGAGCGCGGGAAGTTCATGACGTTCTTCC
>JANOFW010000387.1:0-8606 GCA_031413835.1 Planctomycetia bacterium | reverse complement strand
CGGCGAGGCGCTGCTCGAGGCGCGGCTGCGCAACGTGCCTGTCTTGGTGTCGCGCCACAAGGACACCTGAGGCCGCTGCGTGAACATGTACCGGTCGGTACTCGACAACAAGGACTTCATCCGCTGGAGCCACGAGGGGCTGATCGCGTTCGTGGCGCACAACGAGCTGGGCCACGCGGAGAAGAAGGAGACCGACTCCTACGGCAAGGAGCAGCGTCGCTGCACGCTCTACCCGGGCCTCACTTGCCGCGAACACCTCGACGCCGCGGTGGACATCGACACCGCCCGCAGCGAGGACCTGGTGAAGGTGCCTTTCATCGAGCTCTGCCCCAACACCTGGCTGGTCTCGCCCACGGGCGAGGTGAGCCAGGTCACCGAGGAGGAGCAGTTCGTGGCGGGCAAGATCCGCGAGCGCGTCGAGGCGCTCCAGAAGACGCTTGGACCCGCGGTCCCGACCAAGGGCTACGCGGCCATGCAGGATCTCGTCGCCAAGGCCGATCTCGCCATCGAGGAGGACCGCTTCGCCGACGCGCTCACGCACCTGGCCGCCCTGGGCAAGAGCGTGAAGGTGCCGCACGCCGCGCTCAAGACCCTGATCGAGGCACGCCTGACCTCGATCGATGAAGACGTGGTCTACGAGTTCGAGGACGCGCGCGACGACGCCAAGCTGGCCGCCGCCGACAAGCGCGCCAGAATCGAGAAGCTCTTGGCCGCCATCGACGTCGAGGTCCTGGGCGCCCGCATCCCTTGCCACGCGGCGATGAAGGACTGGCTGGCCGCGAAGTAGCGCCGCGTTCGTCGTGGGCGGTCGAGCTACGCACCGCGGCTGGGAACGCCAGGCTCCAGCCTGGCACGTTGGGGTTGAGGTGTCCGGGTCGTCGGGCGTGGTTGGGATCTGCGCGTGCCATCTGGCATTCGCAGACCTCGCCCGCGACGCGGAGCCAGGCTGGAGCCTGGCGTTCCCAGGGGCCCCGCTTCTCCACACGCCTGGTACGAGCGCGGTTGCGAACGCGCTCTTCACGACCGTGCGCGGGCCGGCTCAGACCGTGAGCGCGGTCGCCCCGGCGGCGACGAGGCGCGCCAGCTCGGCGGGCTCGGCGAGCTTGGCGCCGGGACGTAGCGCATCAGCCTCGAAGCCGCGCTGCTCGAAGCAGGCCTTCGAGCAGTAGAGGGCCCCGCCCCGCGCCACGATCTGTTCGATCATCGTGGCCGCGGGCAGCGGGAAGGGCTCTTGGAGCGCCTCGGCCACGTGCGCCACGCCCAGGCGCACCCCCTCGCCATGGAGCCACAGGTCCACCCCGTGGCCCGCCTGGGCGAGCCCGTGGGCCGTGAACAGGCTCGTAACCGCCCGGTTGGGGTCTTCGGTGGAGTGCGGGACCAGGATCAGGAAGCGTGCCATGGCCGGGAAGTGTAGCGCGGGGGACTGCCCGGTCGGGGGCCCTCGTTCGTTGTCATGCTGGCGTTGTCATGCTGGCTGCGCCTTGCGGCAGGCCATGGGAGGCGGACGGCACCCGGCGATGGGCGAGAGCTTCGACGCCGTCTACACGCGCCACGGGCGCTCGATCCACGCCTTCCTGGCGCGGCTCACGGGCGACGCTGTGGGCGCCGAGGACCTCTGCCAGGAGACGTTCGTGCGTTACCTGCAGCACGAGGAGCAGTTGAGCAACCGCAACGGCCACGTGGCGCCGTGGCTGTTCCGCGTCGCCACGAACCTGGGCCTGGATCGCCTGCGCCGCCTCAAGCCCTGCGCTCTGCCCGAGGACCTCGCGCTCCCCGCGCCCCCCGTGCGTGTCGAGGATCCCGTGGTGGGGGAGCAGGTGCGCCGCGCCGTGGCCTGTCTCGGGCCCGATCTGCGCGCCGCGTTCCTGCTGCGCGCCCACCACGGGCTCACCTTCCCCCAGCTCGCCCTGGTGCTCGCGCTCTCCGAGCGCGGCGCCAAGGACCGCTACCGGCGCGCCCGCGACGAGCTCGCGCGCCTGCTCGCCCCCTGGTTCGAGGACCTGATGCCATGAGCACTCCCAACCTGAGCTGCGCCGAGGCCCGTGCCGCGCTGTCCGATCGCCTCGACGACCTGCTCGAGCCTGCCGAGGCCGAGCGCGTGGACGCCCACGTCGCGAGCTGCGCCGCCTGCGGCGCGGCGCTCGCCGCTCGAGCGCACGTCAAGAGCGCTCTGGAGCACGCGTGGGCCGTCGAGCCGGCCACGGGCGACCTGGCCGAGCGCGCGTTGGAGCGCTTCGCCGCGTCGCGCGTGATGTCTCCGGGCCGGCGCCGCCTGGCCCTCGCGGCCAGCCACCTCGCCGCACTCGCCGCGGGCGTGCTGTTGGCGCTGACGCTGATCCCTCAGGGGGCCCCGGGGGCGGGCGTGACCCCCGCGTCGTCGCCCCCCGCGCCGCAGTCGGCTGTGGCGCAGGGCAACGAGGCGGAGCCGGCCTCGCCCTCCTCGTCGGCCGCGCCCCCCGCGCCCCCCTACCTCTTTGCGCCGCGACGCATCCGCTGAACGGCGTCCCTCCATCCCGTTGACCCTGCAGGAGAATCCGATGTCCCGCCGCCTCTGCTTCGTGGTGATGATTGCCTTGTCCACGTTCGTCGCGCTCCAGCACCTGGGCGCGCTCGAGGCCGACGAGCCGGCGGTCGCTCCCGCCGGGGGCTCGCTGCTCGAGCGCCTCTCGGCCGAGACGACCGCGCTCGCCGAGCGCGGTGAGCGCGCCTCGGCCCTCCTTGTGAGCGAGCAGGGAGGGGTGTGGGCGGGCGCGCTCGTGGGAGAGCCGGCCCGCTTCGTGGTGGCGCTCGAGCCCACGGCCGTCGTGGCCGACCTGCCGCGCACGGCCAAGCTGCGTCAGGCCGGCCAGGACGAGGTCGATGCCAGTCTGCTGGACGCGGACGCCGAGCTGGGCCTCGCCATCTACGCACCGACCGGCGCGTTGCGCGTCGGGCTGGCTGTGGGCGGGCCCGGCGCGCTTGTCCGCGGGGCGCTGGCGGTCGTGGCGGATGCGCCGCGGCCGGCCCTCGTCACGCTGGTCGCAAGTCGCGGCCCGCTGGAAGACCTTCCGCCCGCGGGGGAGGCGGGCGGGGTTGTCTTGCTCGCACCCGGTGGCGCGCTGTTGGGACTGGCACCCTCGAGGAGCGCGCTCGCGGACCTCCAGGGCTGCATCGCGTGCCATAGCGTGGAGGTGAGGACGGCTCAGGTGGGGGGCAGGATCCTCTCCGTCGACCCGCAACCTGACTGGGGGGCGAGGTTGAACACCCCCGGCCTGCTGGGCATGCACTCCAAGCAGCCGGGGCGCTGGCTGGAGAGCTGGACCCACCCGCCCCATGCCTTCACCGGCCTCACCGGGAAGGGCCACGGCGCCGGCAGTGCATGGGCCGCCCACGCGCAGGATCGCGGGGCGTTCGTGCCCGGGCCGGTGATCACCCGGGCGCTGGAGGACATCGCGCAAGGACGGCGGCTGGGACGCGCCTACCTGGGGGTGGTGCCGGAGGGCACGACCAGCGACAAGTTGGTCATCACCTCGCACGACGGGCGCGTGCGGAGCGTGCTCCTCCCCCGCTACGTCGAGGCCGGCGCGGACAGCGCCGCCGCCTCGCTGCCGGACGCCCATCCGGGCTTCGTTCGGCTCTCCCAGGTGATTGCCGACTCGCCCGCGGCGAAGGCCGGCCTGCGCAGTGCCCAGGACATCCTCGCGCTCGACGGCGTGCCCGTACGCGGTGCCACGCACTTCGCCCGCATGCTGGCGCGGCGCCGCCCCGGTGAGACCGTTCGCTTGGCCGTCCGGGGCCTGGCTGAGCCCGTCAGCATCGTGCTGGGCGACCGCGAGAAGGAGGGCCGCACGCTGGCCACGGCGCTCTCCCTGGGCATGGAGGTCTACCCGCTCACACGCGAGCTGGGCTCCTTCATGGGCGTTCAACTGGGGGAGGGCGGCGTGGTCGTGGGCCACACCACCTCCGATGGGGCCGCGGCCCAGGCGGGCCTCCAGCACGGCGACGTGATCCGCGACGGCGGGGGCGGTCCGATCCGCGATCCGGCTGAGCTTGACGCGGTGCTGGGCGCCGCACGCGAGGGCGTGCTGCTGGGCATCGAGCGCCAGGGTCAGCGCCTCGCCGTCACCCTCAACCCGCCCAGGACCGGCGCGGGGCTTCTGCCTCGCTAGACGAGCGGCGGAGCGCCCCCCCGCGCCCCCCGGAAACGAAGAACGGCGGCCACCCCTGTCTCCCGAAGGAGCACGAGGGTGACCGCCGTTCGCAGGATCCGTCGAGAACGGAAGACTAGGCGACGGGCTTGGGCTCGAACTTGAGCAGCTTGTCGCGCTCGCCGTTCGCGGCCTTCTCGCGCTCGTTGAGCTCCTCGGCCGTCTTCTTCCACTCGTTCTGGTCGGCGGGGGAGGGCTTCTCCTCGCGGGCCTTCTTCTCCTCGAGCTGCGAGCGCTCGTTGGCGAGCTTGTCGAACTCGCCGAGGATCTTGATCAGGGCCTTGACGTTCTTCTCGAGGTCGCCCGCGTAGTGCTTCTTGAACTGCGTCTTCATCTCGCCGAAGAGGCCGCCGATGGAGAGCTTGCTGCCCTCGAGCACCTCGACGTTCTTGTAGTCGGCCGAGATGAACACGAAGCGCGGCGTCTCCTTGCCGGCCTTCGATAGGATCGCGTCCTGCGCGGCCTGCTCGGGCGTGATGCGGATGCAGGTGAAGGCCTTGCAGCCCACCGCGACCTTGTCGTCGGTCAGCACGACCTTCTCGACCTTGTCGAAGCCTTCGGTGGCGGTCGGATCAGCCACGTAGACGAGCATGGGCTTGTCGGCGCGCCGCGGAGCGGGCGTCTCGGCCGCACCCTCGGGCGTGGTGCCCTCGGCGGGCGTCGTCACCGTCGTGCCTTCCGGCGCGACGCGACCCGGGTTCTGCCAGCCGATCGTGAGCACGGCCATACTGGCCGAGCTACGACCTCAGCAGCCGGCGAAGCCGCGCTGCGAGCCCCAGGCCACGACGGCCGTCAGGGCCAAGCCCACCAAGAATGCCTTGCGCATACTCGCTCCTTCAGGCGACGAAATCGTCGCTGCAACCTAGTTTGTAGCCCCAGTGGACCCCCCTGACCACCCAGAAGCAGGTGGGCCGGGGCTTAGGGCCTACGAACAGGACGACGGCCCCCTGACCAGGGTTCCCCTCCCCGGCCGGCGGGCCTGGGGCCGCTCGGGGGGGGGGCACCTAGACTCCTTGCCCATGGCGCCCCCGCCCCCGGCTCCCCCGCGGCTGGTTCTCGACGAGCCGGTGGACCGCTGGTTCAGCCGCCCCCTGGCCCGGGGGGTGGTCAGTGTGCTCGCCAGGACCCCCATCACGGCCAACCAGGTCACGGGGGTGGCCTGCCTGGTGGGCATGGCCTCTGGCGTGGCCCTGGCGCTACGCGATGGCCCGTTGTTCGCCATCCTGACCGCGCTGTTCCTGGTCCTGGACTGCTGCGACGGCCAGCTGGCCCGCCTGCGGGGGGGCGGAGGGCTGCTCGGCAGGGCGCTGGACGGCATCGGCGACTACGCCACCGCAACCTCCATGCATTTGGGCCTGATGGTCTGGATCGCCCATCTCCACGGCTGGACCATGGCCCTCCTCTGGACCCTGGCCGCCGCCGCCGCCATGACCTGGGGCGCCTACCTGCTCGACAAGTACAAGCGGCGCTTCAAGGGTGAGGTCGAGGATCCCGGTCGGCTCGAGCGCGAGATCGCAGCCGCCTCCGGCTGGAGGCGGCTGGCGCTCATGACCCTGCGCGCCTACGCGGCGGGCCTGGCCCGCGCGATCCCCCCAGCCGACCCCGCCACCTACCCGCAGCGCGCCGCCCTGCCCATGCGCTTCTTCTTGCTGGGCGGCCACACCATGCACGCCACCGTCTGGAGCGTGTGTGCGCTGCTCGAGCGCCCGCTCGACTATGCCTACATCGCCGTCGGCCCGTTCTCGCTCCTGGCTCTGATCGGCGTGCTGCTCCAGCGTCGCGCCGAGCGGGCCGCCACTTGAGCTACCTGGCCGCGCGCTTGGGCGCGGCCAGCCGCGGCAGGATCTCGGTTCGCGCGCGCTCGAGGTCCTTCGGAAAATCGATCTCGGTCCAGGGCCGGCCGCCGACGAGCACGTAGTCGGCGCCGTGCTCGCCCACGAAGCGGTCGAGGGCCTTCTCGTAGTCGCTGTCGGGGTCGGAGGCCTCCACCGCCCTGCGCAGCGCGGGGAGCGAGGCCCGGTCGATCTTGAAGAAGCCCACGCCTTCGCCCACGACCTCGAAGCCCGGCAGCTTGCCGCGGCGGATGGCGCGCACCTTGCCGCCCTTCACGCCCACCATCATCTCCTCGTCGCCCGGGTCGGTGCGCGGGTCGATGGCGAAGCCGCGCTTCAAGCACGCCACGTCGGCGAGGATCGACGGGTCGTAGAGCACGTCGCCGTCCATCAGGATCGCGTCCTCGTCGAGGGCGGCGAGGCCGGCCTTGAGCGAGAGCAGCGAGCCGCGGCGGTACTCGGGGTTGACCACCTGGCGCGTGACGGGGATGCGCTCGGCCTGCCAGCCGGTCACCGCCAGCACCGGGATGCCGAGGGCCGCGAGGTTCTCGAGGTGGCGGTCGAGCAGCGTGCGGCCGCCCACCTCCAGCAGCACCTTCGGGTCGTCGCCGGCCAGGCGCTTGCCCACGCCCGCGATGAGCAGCACCCCGATCATCGGACGGCCCGCGCGAGCGCGACGTCGAAGCGCTCCCAGGCGGCGTCGGGGATCAGGCCCATGTTGGCGATGCGGAAGGCGGTCTTGCCCAGGTCGCCCTGCCCGCCGTAGATCACGAAGCCGTCCTCGCGCATGCGGTCGTGGATCTGGGCGTAGCCCACGCCCGGTGGCAGCTTGAACGACGTGATCGTGTGGCTCAACAGCGCCTGCGGCAGCAGCATCTCGAGGCCCAGGCGCGCGGCCGTGGCGCGCACGCGCTCGCCCGCCTTCTTGTAGCGCGCGATGCGCCCGGCCACCGTTTCCTCGAGCAATTCGTCGAGCGCGGCCTCGAAAGCCGCCAGCACCTGGATGGCCGGTGTGAAGGGCGTGTCGCCGGCGCGCTGCTTGGCCAGCATCAGTCCCAGGTCGAGGTAGACCGAGCGGCGCTCGAGCACGGCGCCCTTCTTGAGCAGCACGAAGGCGATCCCCGGCAGGCCTTGGATGCACTTGTTGGCGGTGCAGCAGACGGCGTCGGGGGCCACGCGCGCGAAGTCGAAGGTCTCGCCCGCGAGCCCCGAGACGCTGTCTACCAGCAGGCGCTTGCCCGCGGCGCGCGCCACCTCGGCCAGCGCAGGGATGTCGTTGAGCAGGCCCGTGGTGGTCTCGTGGTGCACGACCGCCAGCGTGTCCACCTCGGCCGTGAGCGCGGCGCGTACGGCCGCCGGATCGGGGCGCTCGAACCAGGAGACCTTCAGGCGCTTGACCGGGATGCGGTGCGCCTCGGCCATCTGCACGAGACGATCGCCGTAGACGCCGTTGTCCACCACCAGCAGGCCGCGGCCCACGCAGGAGGCCACCATGGCCTCCATCGCCGCCGTGCCCGAGCCCGTCAGCAGCGCCGCCTCGTAGCCCGCCTGGATGCCGAAGGCCTCCACCAGCCGCTCGCGCGCCCGCGTCTGCATCTCGAGCGTCTCGCGCTCGCGGTGGCACTGGTCCGGGCACTCCGCCAGCGCGCGGCGCACGCGCGCCGAGACGTTGATCGGACCGGGGTTCAGCAGCGTGAAGGCGGGGGCGGTCACGCCTGGCAGGCCCGCGCGAAGCGGCGCGCGATCTCCGGCGGCTCGTGGATCACGCGCGCGATGCCGTGCTGGTTGCCCTTCTCGACCTTGACCAGCAACATGGCGGGTCCCTCGCGCGCGAGGAAGGTAGGCAGCTCGGCTTGCAGGCGCTCGGCCGGCACGCGCTCGGCCCAGCGGTAGCCCGAGGCCTTGGCGATCGCCTCGAGGCGCACCTTGTTGGAGATCGTTGCCTGGTCGCCGGTGCTGCCGTGGGCCTCGTTGTCGAGCACCACGTGCAGCAGGTTCTTGACCCCCGAGGCGGCCGCGGAGGCCAGCACCCCGGTGCTCATCAGCACGTTGCCGTCGCCGTCGAGCACCAGGACGCGCTTCTTCGGCTGGGCGAGCGCGGTGCCCAGCCCGATCGAGAGCGCCAGGCCCATGGAGCCGATCATGTAGAAGTTGGCCTCGCGGTCCTTCGCGGTGAAGGCCTCGCGGCCGATCATGCCGTTGCAGACGACGACCAGCTCGTCCTTCACGGCCTCCATCACGATCCGTACGGCGTCAGCGCGATGCATCGAGGATCCCCGCCGGGACGATCAGGCCCCCGGGCACCTTGCGTCGGTCGATCTCCCGGGTGATCGCCGCCACGTCGTCGGCCACCGTCTCCTTGCCCAGCACGCGCCAGGGCAGCTTGATGAGGTCGAAGTAAGACTGCATGATCTCGCCCATCACCAGGTGCTCGGGCGCGTCCTTGCCGCCCTGGCCGCGCCAGGTGGTCACGAGCAGGGTGGGTATCTCGTAGATCGCATTCAGGCTCACGAGCGCGTTCATGCACACGCCCAGCCCGCTGTTCTGCAGGAACACGGCGGGCTTCTTGCCGGCCATCCAGGCCCCC
>JANOFW010000386.1:0-16101 GCA_031413835.1 Planctomycetia bacterium | reverse complement strand
TGCACCTTTCGACCGGCCCGACCCCCAGCCTTGAGCGGGCCTCCCACACGGCATGTTCAGGGCCTGCGACATGGCGCCGGGGGGCAGATCAGGGGGGGCTGGGGGGGGCGAAAACGGCCGCGTGGCGTGGGGGGCCGCGGGCGGCGAGGGTCCGGCGACGCCAGAGCCAGGCTGGAGCCTGGCGTTCCCAGGGGTCCCAACCGAGGTGGGGAGCCCTAGGCGCCGAGCTCGCGGGAGAGGACCCGGTTGCGCCCCGCCTGCTTGGCGGCCAGGAGGGCCTCGTCGGCGGCCTCAACCAGGTGCGCGCCCTCCCCCTCGGGGCCCGGGCCCGCGACGACCCCCCCCGAGATGGTCACCGTCAGGGCCGGGTGCCCCTGCCCCAGGGCGATGGGACGCGCCGAGACGGCCCGGCGCGCGCGTTCCACGGCGGCGAAGGCCTCGGCCAGCCCACCGGGGCCCAGGTCGGGGAGCAGCACGGCGAACTCCTCGCCGCCCCACCGCGCCACGAGGTCGCTGTCGCGCAGCGCCGAGGCGAGGCGCTGGGCCACCTCCGCCAGCACCCGGTCGCCTGCGGGGTGGCCGTGGGCGTCGTTGATCGACTTGAAGCGGTCCACGTCGAGCAGCGCCACGCCCAGGCCGCGCCCACCGCGTCGCGCGCGCTCGACCTCGCGCTTGAGCGCGCGCTCGAAGGCGCGCCGGTTGGGCAGCAGGGTGAGCGCATCGCGCGTCGAGCGCGCCTCAGCGCGCCGCAGCCGCCGTGCCGCGTGCAGCGCGCGCCCGGCCTGCGAGGCGATATCCACCCACGACGCCAGCGCCGCGTCGCCCGGGGCCGTGTCGCGCGGGAAGCCCGTCAGGCTCACCACCCCCTCGCAGCCCCGCTCGCTGCCCAGAGGCAGCACGACGTAGGAGGATCCCGGGTAGGCGCGCGCTCCCCCCGAAGCGCCCAGGCCGTGCACGGGCCGGCCCAGCGCTGCGGCGCGGCCCGCGATGCCCACGCCCAGCGGCACGCGCACCTTGCCCAGCAGCGCGGGGTCCAGCCCACGCGCGGCGCGCAGCACCAGCGCCTGGCCGCCGGCGTCCTTGAGCATCAGGCTCACCCGTAGGGCGTCCGAGCGCTCGGCCAACGTGCGTAGCAGGTAGGCGGCCAGGGCGCCGGGTCGGGAGAGGCGCTCGAGGCAGCCCGCCGCGAAGTCCTCGATCTCGGCCACGGGGGGGACGGCCGCACCGTCGTCTGCGCGCGGCAGGGCAGGGGGTCCGGGGGGCGCGGGGGGCGCCAGGTTCGGTGGCGGAGCCGGGGGCGCGTTCCGGCGCAGGGGCGTGGGGGCGAGGCCCGTCACCAGCGGCACGCCCACGGCCAGCGCCGCGCGGCGCAGCGCTTCGCTGGGATCGGGCGCCAGGATCTCGAGCACGCTCTCCGGGGCGCAGCGCCTAAGCGCGCGCAGCGCGGCGCGCGGACGGTGAGCCAGCGCGCGCGGACCCACGACCACGCGCTCGAAGCGCCGCCAGCCGAGGGTCTCGAGCGCTTCGTGGACGCCCGCCGAGCCGGCCGCGGTCACGCCCACCGGCAGGTCCTCCGGCGTGCGCACGCCCACGAGCAGCCAGCGCCCAGCCGCGCTCGAGGCGGGCGCGGCGGGGGAGTCGAGGGGTTCAAAGCGAGCCATCAGGCCCTCGTGCGTCAGAGCGACTCGTAGGGCAGGGAGAGCAGCGCCTCGGCCACCTCGGGCACGAACTGGCGCCCGGTCTGCGCGCGCACCTCCTCCAGGGCCTCCTTGCGCGAGCGCGAGGGCCGGTAGGGGCGGGCGTGGGTCATGGCGTCGTAGGCCTCGGCGGCGCCGACGATGGCCGCGCCCAAGGGGATCTCCTCGCCCTTCAGGCCATCCGGGTAGCCCGTGCCGTCCGGTCGTTCGTGGTGGTGGCGCACGAAGGCCGCGGCCTCGCCGAAGGGCGCCAGCAGGCGCGCGCCCAGCAGGCTGTGGCCCTGCACCACGCGCATCTCGTCGTGCGTGAGGGGCCCCGCGCGCTGGAGCAGGCTCTCCGGCACGCCCACCTCGCCTACGTCGTGGAGCCGCGCCGCGGTTTCGATCACGCGCTTCAAGCGTGGCGAGAGGCGCAGGCGCTCGGCGATGCGCAGCGAGAGGTCGGCCACGCGCGAGGCGTGCCCTGGCTGCAGGCCGCCGCGGCCCTCGAGCACGTCGAGGATGCCCAGGGCCACGTCGAGCGCGCTCTGCTCGGCCGCGCGCCGCTGCACCTCGGCCTCGACGGCCATCGTGAGCGTGGGCGCGACCAGCCGGAGCAGGAAGACGTCACCGGGATCCTCGTGGCTGGGCGCATCGCGCAGCACGGTCAGCGCGCCCAGGGGGCCGGAGCCCGTGGCCAGGGCAGCCACCAGCGCCTCCAGCGGCCTGCCGTAGCCCAACACCACATCGCGCAGCACGCGCTCGGGCAGCTCCTGCGCGCGTCCGACGAGCTCGGCCGTGAGCGAGGCCAGCAGCGTGGGCGGCAGCTCGGCCTCGAAGTGCTGCGCCACGCGCGCGCCGTCCTCCAGACCCACCTCCAGGCGCACGCCGCGCGCGGCGAAGCGCGTGGCGAGGATGCGCGCGCTCGTGTGCAGCACGCGCTCGAGGTCGGTCTCGCGCGCCAGCAGCCGGGTGAGCTCGGCCACGAATTCGAGGTCGCGCACGCGCCGCTCGAGGTCGCTGCGTGAGAGCGTCAGGTCGTGCTGCACGCGCGCGAGCGCCTCCTCGGCCCGGGCGCTGCGCTCGCGCAGCTCTTGGGCCTCGTCGCGCACTCGGTCGCCCGCCACGCGCTCGGCCGCCACCATGCGGCGCGTCGTCAGCGCGCGCTCCACCACGCGCCTCAAGTCGTCGAGCTGGAAGGGCTTGGGCAGGTAGTCGTCGGCGCCCTGCCTGAGTGCCTCCACGGCCGTCTCGGTGGAGGCGAAGGCGGTGATCAGGATGCTGGCCAGGTCGGGGCGCCGGCTCTTGGCGGCGCGGATCAGCTCCAGGCCGTTCATGCGCGGCATCTTGAGGTCGGTCAGCAGCACGCTGATGTCGCTGCGCTCGAGGTCGGCCAGGGCCGCCTGCCCGTCCTCGCGCACCGTGACGAGGTAGCCCTCGCGCCTCAACGCCATGGCCAGGAGGGTGCGGATCTGGGGCTCGTCGTCCACCACCAGGATGTGCGCCTGGGGCAGGCCCTCAGCCGGAGACGGCGGGGGCGTGGGCGCCGGGTCGGGGGTGAGCATGCCCTCTTGGATCGGGCGAACTTGAGGCGAACCGAACCTCCCCTGCCGCTGGAAACCGGGCGCCGGGACGCCTTCGGGACGTGGGCCAACTGCTGGATCAGGAGGGCAGGCTGAGCGTCACGAGCAGGCCCCGCTTCACCTGCTTGAGGGTCAGGCTTCCGCCATGCAGGGCGGCCACGGCAGCGGGGAGGGCCAGGCCGGGGTGGGGGGCACGGGTCTCGGGGTGGCTGGCGAGGACCAGGGTGGGGAGCGCCTCGAGGTCGGCGGCGGGCACGACCAGCCCCAGGGCGAGGATCTGCAGCTTGTGGGGTTCGGCCACCTCGGTGGAGGGGAGCACGCGCGCGCGCAGCAGCAGCGGGGGGGCCGGGGCGAGGGCCCCGAGGCAGGAGCAGAGGACCGAGAGCGCCTCGTGCAGCTGGAGGGGGTCGGCGGGGGCCTCCGGGCCGTCCGGCGGGAGGGGGGGCGCGGCGCGCACCCCACCGCCGGCGGAGGCGGCCTCGAGAGCCACCCGCAGGAGCCGCCCCAGGTCCACGGCCTGGCGCACGGGGGCCTTGAGACGGCCGTGGGCTCCGAGCAGCTTGACCACATCGCGGATGCGGACCACCGTCTCGCGCAGCGCGGGATCGGGGGCAGGCTGGCGCGGCTGAGGCGGCGCCTCGGCCCACAGGCTCAGCACCTGCAGCGGGTTGTTGACCGCGTGCGCGACCTCGGCGGAGAGGCGGATCAGGGCCTGCGGATCGGGACCGGCCGCCGCCCCGGCGAGCAGGCCCAGGGCCACCTGTCCCAGCTCGTCTGGGTCGAAGGGTTCGAGCACGTAGGCGTCGGCCCCGGCCTTGAGGGCCCCCAGCGCCACGCGACGCCGGCCCTCGGGCAGCAGCAGCAGCACGCGCGTCGAGGGCGCGCGACGCTTGAGGGCGCGCAGAAACGCGCCGTCACGCGCCCGGTAGACCTCCAGGTCCAGAACCACCAGGTCCGCCCCGCGCTCGCTCAGGCTCAGGGCGGCGGCGTAGGGCTCGCGCGCCTCGCGCACGCTCAGCCCCCGTTCCTCCAGCGCCGCCTTGGCCGCGCGCCGAGCGGCGCCGGGAGGCATGATGAGGAGGGCGGAGCGGTGGGTGGGCATCGGCGCTCGGGGCGCCATCATCCATCGACCGGGGGACCGCGCCTCCTGTCGCCTCTGAGCGTCCCAGGACCGCCGCCGGCTCGGCGCGTAGGCCCTAGGCCCCGAACCGCGGCGGGTCCGGCCCAGCGTTGGGCCCGATCTGGCCGACTCCCCCTAGAATCCGCGCCTCCCCCCCGGCCCCCCGGAGTCTGCCGCCCTGTGCGTGTGCTGCTCGCCGACGACGAACGCTCCATCGCCATCACCCTGGCCGACGAGCTCAAGCGCGCCGGTCACAAGGTGCGCGTGGTGGGCGACGGCAGCGCCGCCCACGCCGCGCTTCTCGAGGAGCGCTTCGACGTGCTCGTGACCGACATCCAGATGCCGGGGATGAGCGGCATCCAACTGCTGGAGTTCTTGAAGCAGTCGAGCCCGAGCACCGAGGTGGTCATCATCACCGGCTACGCCACCATCGAGTCGGCCGTGGGCGCCATCCGCAAGGGGGCCTTCGACTACATCAGGAAGCCCTTCGAGAGCGACGAGATCCTCGTCGCGCTGCGCAAGATCGAGGAGATCACGAAGCTCAAGGACGAGAACGAGCGCCTGCGCGAGGAGCTGGGACGCGAGTCGGGCTTCGAGGGCCTGATCGGCCGCAGCCCGGCCATGCAGCGCGTGATCGAGCGCATCCGCACCCTCGCCGACCGCGACGCGCGCGTGCTCATCACGGGCGAGTCGGGTACCGGCAAGGAGCGCGTCGCCAAGGCCATCCACGACACCTCCCGGCGCCGCGCGGGGCCGTTCGTGCCGCTGGCCTGCGCCGCCATCCCCCCGCCGCTGCTCGAGAGCGAGATCTTCGGCCACGAGCGCGGCGCGTTCACCGACGCCAAGGAGCGCAAGGCGGGCCGCTTCGAGCGCGCCCACGGCGGGACGCTCTTCCTGGACGACATCGACGACATGCCGCTCGAGACGCAGGTGAAGCTGCTGCGCGTGCTGCAGGAGGGCGTGGTCGAGCCCCTGGGCGCCACCAAGGGCACGCCCGTGGACGTGCGCGTGATCGCGGCCACGAAGGTGGATCTCTCCGAGGCCGTCGAGGACGGCGAGTTCCGCGAAGACCTCTACTACCGCTTGAACGTGGTGCCGGTGGACCTGCCGCCGCTGCGCGAGCGTGACGGCGACGTGCCGCTGCTGGTGCAGCACTTCTTGCGGCGCTTCGGCCGCGACCGCACCTACGTCGTGCCCGCCGAGGTGCTGGCCGAGCTCAACGCCTACCGCTGGCCGGGCAACGTGCGCGAGCTCGAGAACGCGGTCGAGCGCGCCGTGGCCCTGGCCGGGCCCGACAGCGTGCTCACGCGCGAGCTGCTCCTCGAGGGCCTGCTGCGCCGCAAGCGCCGCGGTCCCGGCGAGGAGGTCGCCGACGGTCCCCTGGTGGCGCTGCGCGAGGTGGTGCGCGAGGCCGAGAAGGTCCACATCCGCCGCGTGCTAGCCGCCTCCGAGGGCCATCGCGCCAAGGCCGCGCAGCTGCTGGGCATCTCGCGCAAGAACCTGTGGGAGAAGATGAAGGAGTACGGCGTCGACTGAGCCGGGGATCAGCCGCGCAGGGGCCAGAAGACGGGGATGAGGAGGGTGGCGAGGAGCCACCACAAGAGGTTGAGGGGGCCGCCGACCTTGACGTAGTCGAGGAAGCGGTAGCCGCCGGGGCCGTAGACGAAGGTGTTGGTCTGGTAGCCGATGGGGGTGGAGAAGTCGATCGAGGCGGCGAACATGACCGCGATCACGAAGGGCTGGGGCTGCATGCCGGCGTGGGTGGCCGCCGCCAGGCCCAGGGGCAGCATCATCAGCGCGGCGGCGGCGTTGCTGATGAAGGCGGTCAGCAGGTTGGTGACCAGGTAGATGGCGCTCAGGATGGCCGTGTCGCCGAAGGGCTGGGCGGTCTCCACCACGTGTTTGGCCAGGAAGGCCGCGCCGCCGCTGTCCTTGAGGGCCTGACCAAGGCCGATGGTGCCGGCCATCAGCACCAGCAGCGGCAGGTCGATGGCGCGGTAGGCCTCACGCGAGGTCAGGCAGCCTCCGGCCACCACCACCAGGCAGCCGGCGACGGCGAGCAGCGAGATCGGCAGCACCTCGAAAGCCGCCACGCCGATGATCGCGAGCATCACGGCGAGCGCCAGCCAGGCCTTCTCGCGCACAACGACCTGTTCGGCCACGCCCTCGAGCAGCACGAAGTCGGGCGAGTCGCGGAAGCGGTCGAGGGCCTGCGCCTCGCCTTGCACCAGCAGCACGTCGCCCAGGCGCAGGGCCACGTCCACGACCTTCTCGCGGATGTGCGTGCCGTGGCGCTGCACCGCGAGTACCGCCACGCCGCGCTCGGAGTGCAGCCGCAGGTGGCCCACCTTGGCCCCGATGGCGCCCGAGGTGGGGCGCACCAGGAGCTCGGCCAGGGCCGTCTCGCGACCGCGCGCGGAGAGCCCCGCCGCCCCGCGCAGGCCGAGGTCCTCGGTCTTGCGCAGGGCCAGCAGGGTGTCGGCGTCGCCTTTGGCGAGCAGCGTGTCGCCGGCCTCGAGCGTCAGGCCGGGCGTGCCAGGCTGGAGGATGGCCTCCCCGCGGATCACCTGCAGCACGCGCGCCTTGGGGGCGCGCGCCTTGAGGGCTTCCGCCAGCGGCCGGCCCAGGAGCGGGCTGCTGGCCTGGACGGTGATCTCGGTCAGGTAGTCGGAGAGCCGGCCTGCGCCACCGGCGCTCGTGACCGTCGTGTTGCTGGGCAGCAGCCGTCGCCCGACCAGAACCATGTAGGCCACCGTGAGGGCGGCTCCGATGGCGGCCAGCGGCAGGGGCTCGAAGAGGGGGAAGGACGGGAGGCCGTACTTGGGCAGCTCGAACGCGATCAGCACGTTGGTCGAGGTGCCGATCACCGAGAACATGCCGCCGACGATGGTGGCGTAGGACATGGGGATGAGGAACTTCGAGCCGGCGATGCCCGTGCGCTGCGCGAGGCCCAGCACGATCGGCAGGAACACCACCGCGATGGGCGTGTTGTTGATGAAGGCCGAAGCGCCCAGGCAGGCGAGCATCAGGGCGAAGAGGATGCGCGGCTCGCTCGTGCCGCCGAAGCGCTCGATGGCCCGGCCCACCCTCTCGACGGCGCCCGTGCGCGTGAGGGCCCCTGAGAGCACGAACATGGCCGCCACCGTCACCAGGGCCTCGTTGCCGAAGGCCTGGAAGGCCTCCCGGGCGCTCAACGCCCCGCCGGCCACCAGCGCCAGCAGTACGAGCAGGGCCGTGCTGTCGGAGGACCACCACTCCTTGATGAAGGCCACCAGCGCGGCCACGGCGACCGCGAAGACGAACAGCATCTGCGGGTCCACGCCGGGAGAGTCTCCAGGGAGCGGGGCTCGGGCGCTGCGCGGCCATGGTGACCGGAGAGGCAGGTCCCCGTCTAGGCTTTCCGTAGCCCTCGACGCCCCCCGCGCCCCCCGGAGATCGCCTTGACCGCGCCGCGCCCGGTCGTCCTGTTCGTCTGCGTCCACAACGCGGGCCGCTCGCAGATGGCGGCCGCGTGGACCCGCCATCTCAGCGCCGGCCGGGTCGAGGTGCGTTCGGCGGGCTCCGCCCCGGGCGAGCGCGTGCATCCCAACGTGCTGGAGGTGATGGGGGAGGTGGGCCTCGCCCTCGATGCCGCGCCCCGACGCCTGAGCGACGCCGACCTGGCCGCCGCCACCGTGGTCGTGACCATGGGCTGCGGCGACGCCTGCGTGGCCAAGGCCGGCGCGCGCCGCGAGGACTGGGCGATCGCCGATCCCAAGGGGCAGGACCTCGCCACCACGCGCGCCATCCGCGACGCGATCCGCGCCCGCGTGGAAGCGTTGCTCGCTTCGCTCGCAGCGCGCTGACCAAACCGCGACACCGGGGTGACCCCAGGGAGACCGTGGCCGCCGAGGGTGGCGTCCTCTGGAGGTGCCCATGCGGTCGATCCTGGCGTTGGTCGTGGTCCTGATGAGCTCGGGGGGCGCGGGGGGCGAGCCCGCGAGCGTCCCCGACAAGGCGCGGTTGGCAGCCGGCTACCTGCTGCACGGCACGGACGCCGAGTTCGCCGGTTCGCGTGCGGACCTGGCGAGCTGGAGCGCCCCGGAGCTGCTGGCGGTGATCGACGCGGCCCGCGCCCGGCGCTTCGGCGCGGGCGCCGGACTCGACCCTTTGGATCCGGCCGCCGAGTCGATGAAGACCGACGAGAGCGAGGCCGCCGTGGCCGAGGGCACGCTGCTGGCCGCCGCCCTGGCCACGCCTGGGTCCTGGCGGGCCCGTGTCCGCGCCTGGCCGCTGCGCCTGCAAGAACGCCTCGCCGCTCGCTGGCTCGCCGCCGTCGCGCCCCCGCCCGAGGGCGTGGTGCACGAGGTCACGGCCCCCTACGCGCAGATGCTGCTGCGCGCGTGCGGGCAGGGGTCCCCGCTGCGCGCGGAGCCGTGGGCGCCGTTGGTACTCGCCGACGGGCAGTCGGGGCGGTGGGGGACGGGCGGGGCGTTCCGCTACGTGCAGGACTTCGAGCTCTCCGGCAGCATGGTGATGGACCAGTTCGCGAACGTGGTCGGCTCGCTGCGCGAGGGGCTGCACCTCGGCCTGCTGGCGCGCCGCACGGAACGCGGGGTCGCGCTGGAGGTGGACGCGCACTGGTCGGAGGTGCTCCGGCCTATCAGCACCTTCGACACGACACTCGGACACTGGCCGGGCGGGAAGGTCACGATCCAGCTGCCGGAGCTGCGCGTGACGAGCCTGCGCGGGGTGGTCCCGCTCCCGCGCGACGGCTGGGTGATCGTCGTCACCGGCAGGCCGTTCCCCGAGGGCGACGGGCCGGGCACGGAACGCAGGCTGGTCCTGCTGCACGTGGAGGTGCTGGCGCGTTGAGCGGCATCCGGACGCGGCGCCGGTACACCCACGGGGTGAAGACGCTCGTGCCCACCTACCGCGCGCTTTGCGAGCGCTGCCTGCGCCCGCGCACGGTCTGCGTCTGCGCGCACCTGCCCAGCCTGGCGCCGCGCACGAAGGTGCTCATCCTGCAGCACCCGCGCGAGCACCGGGTGGCGATCGGCACGGCGCGCATGGCCGCGCGCTGCCTCACGGGCTCCACGCTCGTCGTGGGAACGAGCCTCGACGAGCACGAGGGCGTGCGGCGCGCGCTGGCCGACCCCTCGGCCCCGCCGATCCTGCTCTGGCCCGGCGAGGGCGCGCGGGACCTCGCCAGCGACCCGCCGGCCGGGCCCGTGACGCTGGTGACCGTGGACGGCACCTGGCACCTGGCCAAGAAGCTGTTGAAGCTCAACCCGCTGCTCGCGGCGCTGCCGCGCTACGCGATCGCGCCCGAGCGACCCAGCGCCTACCGCATCCGGCGCGAGCCCCGCGCCGAGTGCCTCTCCACCATCGAAGCGCTCGCCCAGGCCCTGGGGCTCTTGGAGGGCGACCCCGTGGCCTACCAGGCCATGCTCAAGCCTTTCCACGCCATGGTGGAGACCCAGATCGAGCAGCACCGGCGTGGGCAGAGGCCGCGCACCAAGGAACGTCTGCGTCTGCGTCGGCGCCTGCCGTGGGTGATCCCGCCGCTGTTGGCCGACCCGGCGCGCGTGGTGGTGGTGGCGGTGGAGACCAATGCCTGGCCCCTTGACGCTGGCGAACGCCACCCCGACGAGATCGTGGGCTGGTTCTGCGTGCGCGGCGACGGGAGCCGGCCGGCGGAGCTGATCGTCCGCCCTTCGCACGGCCCCGCTCCCTCGGTGGCCTCGCACACCGGGATCCCGGTGGAACGCCTGCTGACGGGCGATCCGCGCGAGGCGTTGCGCGCGGCCGTGGGGCGGGCGCTCGGCCCTGGCGACGTGCTCGCCACCTGGGGCAGCTACGCCACGCGCATGCTGCGTGGGGAGGGCCTGCCTCTCGGGCACGCCGTCGTGGACCTGCGGCGCGTGGCCTCCATGTGGTTGCGCACGGCCCCCGGCTCGATCGAACACTGCGCCGAGCAGATGGGGGGCACGCCCCCCGTGCTGGGTCTGGGCCGCGGCGGCCGCCGCCTCGGCCTGATGCTGCACATCCTGCGCGCCCTGGCCGGTCCGCGGCCCGACTGACCTCGCTGTCTTCGGTCAGGGGTTCCACAGCACGGCCACGACCTCGCGCCACTGCTTGCTCAGCATGATCAGCGCCAGCACCACCACGGCCCACAGCGTGGGAGCGTCGTAGCGCAGGTGCGCGGCCGGGGGCAGCGCGAGCGTGGCTAAGGCGCTGGCGGGGGCCTCGTCGCGGATCCCGAGCACCAGGCGGAACGCCACCCAGGCGAGGAGGATCACGCTGATCCACTGGCCGACCAGAAAGGGGGTCAGCGGCAGGAAGGCGCCCGCAGCGGTGGCGAAGCCCTTGCCGCCGCTCAGACGGCCGCGAAACCACGAGAGCCAGGGGTTGTAGGCGTGCCCGGCGACGGCCGCGACGGCGGTGGCCAGCTGCACGTTGCGATCGACGCCCAGGGCGCGCGCCAGCAGCACCGCGGCGAGGCCCTTGAGCAGGTCGAGCGCCAGCGCCAGGGCTCCCAGGCCCGGCGAGCGCGCGACACGCAGCGTGTTGAGCGCGCCCACGTTGCCGCTGCCCTCGCTCGCGAGGTCCTTGCCCGTGCGCCAGCGCACCAGCAGCCAGGACCAGGGGACGCTGCCCAGCAGGAAGCCCAGGCCTATGGCCAGCGCGGCGGTCACGGCGTCGTGGTGCCCGCAGGCAGTCTGCTCAGGAACGAGCGGATGTGCTCCACGACCTCGGTCACCGCCTCCTGGTGGAGCGAGTGGCCCTTGTGGTCGAGCGCCACGAATTCCTCGCGCGGGAGGCGCTCGCGGAGCACGGCGGCCCCGGCGATCGGCAGCGTCTTGTCCTCGGTGCCCCACAGCAGCAGCACGGGCTTGTCGATCCCGCGTTCCTGATCGGCCAGCCGGCCGGCGGCGGGCAGGTCGGCGGCGAAACCGTCGCGGGTGGGCTGGAAACGGCGCAGCATCGCCTGCGCGGCGTGGCGCGTGGAGGGCCGTCCCAGGAGCGCCTCGATGCGTAGTGCCTCCGAGCGCAGCGCGTCGCGCTCGGGCCTCACGGCGTTGTCGCGCACCCCCTCGCGCACGGCCTTCTGCATCGCGCCCAGGCGCTCGCCCAGGCCGGCCTTGAGGTCGGAGAGCAGCGCGATCTCCAGCAGCTTGGGATCGCGGTGCTCCATCGCGATGTCGGCGGGCGCCAGCAGGACGGCGCCGCGGACGCGCGCCAGCAACTCCCGGTGCCGCACGGCGAGTTCCGGATCGGCCAGCGCGCGCAGCACCACGCTGGCGCCCAGCGAATGCCCCACGAGCACATAGTCGCGCGCCACCCCGGTGCGCGCCTCCCAGGCCTCCAGCGCGCCTAGCGTGTGGGCGGCGACCCAGGCAGGGGAGTAGGCGCTCGGCCCGGCCCGCTGCGGATCGGGGACGTCCGAGGCTCCCGTGCCGGGCGGGTCCACGGCGATCAGGTCGCGGTCCTCTGCGAGCGCGCCCATCAGGAAGCGCCAGGTCGTGCCGTCGGCGAAGATCCCCGGCTGCAGGACCAGTACCGCCCCCCCGGCCCCCCTGGAGGTCGTGAGCACGTCGAGCGCCACCTCGACCGCTGGGCTGCCCGGGACCTGGACCGCGAAGCGCTCGCGGGTGCGCGTGGAGGCCTCGTAGCGTGCGATCAGCGCGGCGTAGGGCGCCTGACGACGCTCGTCCACGAGGCGCGGCGCGACGCAGGCGCTCGCCAGTGGCAGCACGGCGGCGACGAGCAGGAGGGCCCGAGCGCGGCGGAGGTGTGCGCGCACCGCGGCGTGGGCTCAGGGCTTCTTGGGGAAGAGGAACGAGAGCGAGAGGCGTAGGGTCCACTCGCCGGCTGCGGTGGGGTGCTCGATGTTGGTGTAGGCCTGCACGCTCCAGCTGATCGGCTGGCGACCCCACTTCGTCACGCGCCCGAAGCCGCCGCCCAGGGGGACGGTCCAGCGTTCGTCGGCGTCGGCCTCCCAGTTGGCGGTGATGATCGGGCTGCTCGTGATGAACCAGCCGCAGGGCATGTTGTAGGTGGCGAAGAGCTGCACGTTGAGCTGGTTGACGTCGGCGCGATCCTCCGCACCCGCGAAGGACCAGATGTTGCTCGCCAGCACGCCCACGACCCAGCTTCCGGGCATGGCCAGCGCGACCACCGAGGGTCCGGCCGCCCACTTCTCGGTGCCCAGCACGTCTTCGGTCGCGGTCGGGATCAGCAGGGCGGGGCCCGCTCCCCAGATCAGCTTGCTGGGGGCGCGCGGCGAGAGGAAGCCCGTGTAGAGGGTGTCTCCCAGCCCGAATTGCTCGTCGATTCCAGGGATCGCGTCTTCCTCCTGCCAGACCACCGGCACGATCAGGCGGTTGATCAGGTTCCAGCCGCAGCCCAGCTTGACGGGGATCACCGGCTGGATGTTGAGCACGTTCTGGGTCTTGTCGAGCGGGCCGACGTCGAAGTTGGTGTTGTTCTGGAACGGCAGGCTGATCAGGTCGCCGACGGGGTTCTGGCTGGCCTTGGCCAGGTCCGCCCCGGCGGCCTCGCCGCCGCCGGCGGGCGCTCCCGGGGCTGCGCCGGCAGCCGCCGCATCGCCCGCGCTGCCGTACCCGATCCGCGGGCCGGTGAACGCCCAGGACTGCCGCAGCGCCGCTGCCGGCGTACCGGGCCGGTGGGAGAGGCCGTCCACAGCGTCCGGACCCAGCGTCTCGGCGGCAGAGGCGCTCAGGCTGGCGGGATCCCGCGGCAGAGCCCGCGCCCCCGCTGGTGCCGCGCCGCCGAGGCGCGTGGCGCAGGCCGCCGTCACGAGAGCCAGGACGCAACCGCAGAGCAGCGGTAGAAGGCGCGGCATGAATGGTTCCGGGGGCCGAGGGGGCGGGTCGGCGTTCAGCGTACGGAGGTCGGGGGGAAGACGGTAGCCCAATCGCTCTTCATGCTGACCACGGTCCAGCCCCGCGCTTGCGCCTCGTCGAGGCCCTTGTCGAGGCGTCCGACATGGCTCTTGCGGTCGTAGGCCCATTCGCGCTCGGCGTCATCGTGGTGCACATAGAGGCAGAAGCGCGTGCCGGCGCCCGCCGCCGTCCACTGCAGCATCTGCAGGTCGCCGTCGGAGTTCCCGAAGGCGGCGATGGGCCGACGGCCGATGTGCATCTGGATGCCGACGGGCTTGCCCTCCTTGTCGTCGAGGAAGTTGAGCTCTGGCAGGCGCACGAGCACGGGCTTGCCGTCACGCATCTCGAGCTTCGTCTTGATGCTGCTGCCGACGACTTGCTCGGGGGGGATCCCGTAGACCTTCTCCGTCCACGGGCGCATGAACTCGATGCCGCCGCCGGAGACGATGTAGGTCTTGAAGCCGTTCGCCCGCAGGTAGTCGAGCAGCTCGAGCATCGGCTGGTAGACCATCTCGGTGAAGGGGCGATTCTTGATCGGGTGCTTGGCCACCCGGATCCAGTCGCTGACGAGCTTCTCGAACTCCTCTGTGGTCGTGCCCGCGTGCGTGGCCATCACCAGCGCGGCGAGCGCGCTCTCTCCGCCCTCCATCGCCGCCCGCACGTTCCCCTTGAGAACCTCGGCGAAGGGCTCCTTCTCCTTCCACTCCGGGTGCTGGGGTGCCAACGTGAGGATGCGGTCGAAGACGAAGTACGCCTGGAAGTACACCGGCCTCTCGGCCCACAGGGTGCCGTCGTTGTCGAAGGTGGCGATGCGTTCGGCCGGCGGCACGAACGTGGCGGCGCCCTCCGTCGTGACGGCGGCGACGAAGGCAAGCACGGCCTCCCGCGTCGGTCCGTCGTTCCAGGAGGGCAGCACGCGTGCGGGCGTCTCGGGCGCGGCCTCGACCGATGCGGCCCTCCACAGCAGCGCCCCAGCACCTCCCACGGAGGCCGCCAGGGCAAGCAACGCAAGGGCGCGACGCGGTCGCATGGCAGTTCCTCCGGCAGGTGGCGGTCCCGTAGCCGGCCCCCTCATACCACCGCGGCGCTTCCCAGGACGCGGCAGCGTGGATGGTGGGCGTTACTGGGCTCGAACCAGTGACCCCCAGCTTGTCGAGCTGCGATTCGATCGGCGCTCATGTCCGCCATTTATGGCCCCGCGGGCACCATGCCCGCGAGTTAGGGGATCACTACCAAAGGCGGCAAGAAGGGCAATAGCGGCGGGAGCGGTCACGCGAGTCTGCCTTTGCTGACACGTTTGCTGACATGGAATGCGATCCATAATTCCCAGTTGCCGACCGCATCGTCGAGCTCGAGACCCCGAGGCCGCAGTGCGTCCGCAGGACGCTCTGGAGTCCGCACAACGCCCTCGCGGGCCCGGGAGATTTCAAGGCCGGCGAGACAGGTTACGTTGAGAATCAGTGTCCAGCCGCTTCGTCGGCGTGCGTCGGGGGAAACCCGGGCTCAAGAATGCCCGGAAGGGGAAACGTCCGCCCCGAGCTACTTTGGGGCCTTGGTATTCCACCACTCGATCCAGCGCTTCGCGTCGAGGCCGAGTCGCAGCCCCGTGCATGCGGCCAGCGCCTGCATCACATTCATCTGGAGGAACTCGTCCGGCGTAGACGGATTCGATGCCCGGATGAGCATGCGGATGAGCCCTGGAGTCGCCTCGGGCGTCGGGCGCACCGTGAAGTAGGTGGCAAGATCGATATCAAGGGCGGGTGCCTTCTCCATGAGACTCAGGAGCCTGGATCGGATCGCGGCTGAGTCGCCCCGCAGTAGGACCCCAGCCGCCGTCCGCTCCGTCTCTGGGTCGCTCTTCAGCGCGAGACTCTCAAGCAGATCGAGCAGGGACTCGCCCGGCGACTCGACACTAGCCGCCGCATCGAGCAGTCTTCTCCGGCCAATCGGGGTCAGGTCCTGCCTCGACAGTTCGGCCTCCAGCAGCTCCGACGTGGAGCGAGAAAGCAATGCGAACCCGTCAACGGCCCCTCGCCACGTCGCATCATCGAGCGCCGCCAGGGCCGGCCGCATGGCCTCAACGGCCCGCGGACCTACCGCACGCGGGAGAACGCGGAGTACAGCCCCCAGCATCGGTCCATGGGGCATCTCGCCGATCTCACCGAGCAGCCTGGCGGTCTCACCCTCGCTTCCGCGCAGCGCGAGCGCCATGCGCAGACAAATGCGAACTTCCAGTGACAAGTCCGCAGCTGCCAACGATTTGGCGGCGAAGTCAGGCAGCCAAGGAGCATGGCTGACGTTCTTGGATGTCAGCAGCGCGAGAAGGCGCGTCGGATCGGACCTGACTGTCGCGTCACGCAGCAATTCTGGGCCGACCTCCACGCGCGCGCCGTCAGTTAGCCGGATGAGGAAGGCCCTGTCCGTCACGCCCAGGATCACCGCAGCGTCCTCGGCTTCGGTCACCCAGTAGCCTCGCGCCCACTGAAAGACGCCGGCCGCTTGGGAGGGCCCATCTCGAACGGCGGGTGCCCCGTAGAGATCTTCAGCGCGTAGTGTGAATACCCGTCTGCCAGTGGAGTCGAATCCGGCCAAGATCTCCTCAAGGCCTCCCGCGCCGAAGCGCTCCCATAGCACAGCACCTCGCCCACCATTCAAGCATGTGACCACCGCGGCTGGATAGCACTCGGCTGCGGCTGTCACGGCGTCACCCGGCCTTGGTAGAGGGGGCCTTGGCGAAGATAGGTCCCCCGGCCCTCGCTTCCCGGGCGGGGCGCTGCCGGCGCCGACCTTGATGATTCGCAGCCGGGCCGTCACGCCGAGATCGACAACCGCGT
>JANOFW010000385.1:0-6690 GCA_031413835.1 Planctomycetia bacterium | reverse complement strand
CCGGCGTCTCCGGGGGCGGCTCCTGGGGAACTGCAGGGGGGACCGGGGGGGCGGGCTGCTGAGGGGGCTGCTGGGGCGCCGGACCAGGCGGCGCGCCGGGCTGGGCTGCGGGGAGGGGCGCGGGGAGGGGTGCGGGGATCGGCACGCGGTTGCCGCGCCGGATGACCGGCGGCGGGAGGTTGCCCGGCGGCGGGGGCGGCGCTGCGCCGCCGTCGGCCCACGCGGACGGCGCGGCCGTGGCGAGGGCCAGCGCCGCCACGATCAGGAACCTGGAGGCGATGGAGGGGCCGCTGGAGGCAGGGAACCGGCGCAGGGAATCGCCTGAGCGTCCGGCCATGCGCCTCCAAGGAACGACAGCGGGGCGCCACGAGCCGCTCGGCCTGCCCGCCGAGCCACCCAAGCCCACGAAGTCGCGGCGGATTGTAGAGACGTGGCCAGGGCAGGGCGAGGACGGGGAGGGGGTTGGGAGCCGCCAGGCGCCCTGGGGGCGGCCCTGGCCCCTGCCGCTCCCTCCCTACCGCACCGCCCCTACCGTTCCATGGCCGGGTTGTCGAACTTCATCCACTCGTCGTAGAAGTTGAGGTGCACGGTCCCCGTGGGGCCGTTTCGCTGCTTGGCGAGGATCACCTCGGCCGCTGCGCGGTCGCTCTCGTCGCGCGAGTAGTAGTACTTGCGGTAGAGCAGGCAGATGAGGTCGGCGTCCTGCTCGATGGCGCCCGACTCGCGCAGGTCGCTGAGCTTGGGGCGGTTGCCCTCGCGCTTCTCGGCGTCGCGGTTGAGCTGCGAGATGGCCACCACGGGCACCTTGAGCTCCTTGGCCAGCCCCTTGAGCGAGCGGCTGATGTAGCTGATCTCCTGCTGGCGGCTCTCGACGTTGGAGGTGCTGCCGGTGGCGTCCATCAGCTGCAGGTAGTCCACGACGATCAGGTCGAGCCCGCCGCGGCTCTGGATGCGGCGCGCCTTGGCGCGCAGCAGGCTGGGCGTGAGCGCCCCGGAGTCGTCGATCACGATCGGGGCCTCGAAGAGCGGCCCGGCCGCGTCGGCCAGCTTGCGCATGTCCTCGGGCGTCAGGAACTGCCCGCTGCGCCGTAGACGCTGGCCGGGGAAGCGGGCCTGGGCGCAAAGCATGTTGCGCACCAGGTTCTGGGCGCTCATCTCCAGGCTGAAGATCGCGACGCGCTTCTTGTCGTGGACCGCGGCGTTCACGGCCGCGTTGAGGGCGAAGGTCGTCTTGCCCATCGAGGGGCGGCCCGCCACGATGATCAGCTCGCCCGGCTTCCAGCCCGTGGTCATGTCGTCGAAGGCCAGGAAGCCCGTGCGCACGCCCACCACGCCGGGCTGGCCGCTCTGGAGCTCGTCGAAGGCCTCGTGCAGCAGGCCGTCGATGCTGCGCGTCTGGCCGCGGTCGCGCTCGTCGCCCACGGCGTGCACCAGGCGCTGCGCCATGTCGATCAGGTCATCGCCCCGGCCCTGTTCCGTGAAGGCCGCCTGCTCGATCTCCACGGCCACGCCGATGAGGCTGCGAGCCACCGCCTTCTCGCGCACGATGCCGGCGTAGTGCTCGGCGTGCGCGGGGCTCGTCACCCGCGAGGAGAGCTGCGCGATCGCATCGCGTCCGCCGGTGGACTCGATCAAGGACTGACGCTCGACCTCGCGGAAGACGGTGATCGCGTCCACGGGCTCGCCGCGCTCGTAGAGCTGGAGCATGACGCGGAAGAGGGCCGCATGCGCGCCCCGGTAGAAGTCCTCGGGCTTGAGGATCGGGACGAGGTTGCCCAGCACCTCGCCGTCGAGCAGCACCGAGCCCAGCACGGCGGTCTCGGCTTCGAGGCTCTGGGGCGGCACGCGCTCGATGCGGGTCGCGGCCGACAGCAGGGGGACAGCAGCAGGCTCGGAACGCTCGATCACGGCGGGGCTCCCGTGCCCAGGCAGGGGGGGAACCAGCATCCAACGGCCCTCCCCCAGGCCCCCGGGCAGCCCCTCAGACGGGAACCGGGCTTCCCAGCCGGAGGGGGCTTTCCACAGGGGTTTGCACCTGAGGCCAAGGTCTTGCGCACAAGTTGTTCCGTAAGTCGTTTTAGGAAAACGACTTATGGATGAGCATATAGAAGAAAAAGAGCGCCGAGTCAAGCGGCCCGCTCCGGGCTGCCGCGGCGCCGAGCGGGGACCGGACGGGGCGCGGCCTGGGGGCCGACTCCCGGGCCGCTGCTACTTCTTCTTGGCGGCCTTGGCGGCCTTGGCGGCCTCGGCCTTGGCCGCGCGCTCGGCGGCTCGGGCGGCCTTGGCGGCCGCCTTGGCCTCGGCGTCGGGAGCGACGTCCGCTGCCGGGCTCCCCGCCTCGGGGCTGGCCTCGGCCGGCGCGGCCGGAGCCGGGCTCGCCTGGGCGTGGCGGGCCATGACGGCCTCTTCCTTGGCGCGGCGCTCGGCGTACTCGGCGTGGGCCTTGGCGTCCTCGGGGTCGAGGACCACCTGCAGCTTGACCTTCACGGAGTGCTCGCGGCTGAGGTGGATCGGGACCTCGTACTCGCCCAGCTCGCGCACGGTCTCGAAGCGCACCTGGCGCTCCTCGAAGCGCAGGCCGTGGCGGCGCAGCGTCTCCATGACCTGGCGCGGGCCGACGGAGCCGTAGAGGTGGCCGTCCTCGCCCGCCCGGACCTCGATCTTGAGCTGGATGGAGGCCAGCTTCTCGGACAGCGCGGCGCGCTGCGTGGCCTCCTGGGCCTCGCGGACGACCTCGGCGGCCTTGTCCTTGGCGATGTTGCGCATGGCGTCCGGCGTGACCAGGGCCGCCATCTGGTAGGGCAGGAGATAGTTGCGCGCGTAGCCGCTCTTCACGCGCACGACCGCGCCGACGGCGCCCACGCCTTCGATGCTGCGCCGCAGCAGGACCTCGATCGCCATGACGAATCTCCTGGATCAGCCAGCCTGGGAAGCCTGTAGGGAAAGTCCGGCCCTCAGCGGGCCACGTACGGGAGCAGCGCCAGATAGCGGGCGCGCTTGATCGCCAGCTTGAGCTTGCGCTGGAAGTGGCTCAGGGTGCCGGTGCGCTTGCGACCGTAGAGCTTGCCCTGGGCGCTGACCATCTTCTGCAGCGTGGCCACGTCCTTGTAGTCGATGCCCGTGACCCGTGCGCGCGTGAAGCGGCACTTCCCGCGCTCGGCGGTCTTCTTGAGCAGCTTCTTGAGGTTCTTCGCGTTCTTCGCGTTGCGGGTGCGGGACATGCTGGGGGGCATGGGCGGGCGTTCCTTCTGCTACGTCAGTTGCAGGGTCAGTTGCAGGGTCAGTCGCTGGGTCAGGAGGCCGGTCGGGCCTAGGCCTCGATCTCGTCCTCGATCACGTCGGGCATGTCGTCGCCGCCTTCGCGCCGGCCACGGCCGCCCTCGCCGCGCCTGGGTTCGCCCCAGCCGGTCGCCAGGGCGTTCTTGCGGTTGTCCTCGGCCATGAGCTCGCGCTCCTTGACCTGCAGCGCGACGTGCTCCTCGATCGGGCCGTCGAGACCCAGCACGAGGTGGCGCACGACGCCCTCGGACAAGCGCGTGTCGCTGTTGATCTCGGCCAAGGCCCCCGTGGGGGCGGTGAAGTAGACGAGGTAGTAGGTGGCCCGACGGTGGCCGCGGATCTCGTAGGAGAGCTTGCGCTCGTCCCACTTCTCCTTGCGCACGATCGTGGCCCCGTTCTTCTCGAGGATGTGGTCCACCACCCTGGCGGCCGCCTCGTAGTCGGCCGTGGCGGCGTTGTTGTCGAGCAGGAACATGCCTTCGTACGCGCGGTGCTTCATGTGCGGGTTCTTGAGTCGGCCTGGAGGGGGGGGTAGGTCGCGGGGGGCCGTAGCGGCTCGCCGGCACAGGGCCGTCGAACCGGGGGGAAGCGGCACAAGGTACCAAAGCCGGTCCGGCGGCCCAGGGAAGGCCAGGGAGCGAAGTCGCGGGGGAGCAGGGCCGCAGGGGGCCACAGGGGGCCGCGGGGGCGCCCGGCCCCCCGCGCCCCCCCCAAGGCCGCTCAGCCGGGCCCGGCCGTCTCCGGACCGGCGTTGAACCGGTTCGCCGCTGCCGCGAAGCCCTGCGCCAACCAGAGACGCAGGGCCTCGACCGACCGCTCCAGGGTCTCGGGCAGGGCTCTCCTCTGCTCGGCGTCGTAGGGCTCGAGCACGAATCCGGCCGGGTCGCGCAGGGGCGGCACCGGGCCGATGCCCACGCGCAGCCGCGCGTACTCGGCCGTCCCCAGGGCCCCCTCGATGCTCTTGAGGCCGTTGTGCCCGCCGGAGGAGCCGCCCTCGCGGAAGCGCAGCCGACCGAAGGGCAGCACGAAGTCGTCGAGCACGACCAGCGCGTCGTGCGGCTCGACCTCGTAGACCTCGCGGGCGCGGAGGTAGGCGGGGCCGCAGAGGTTCATGAACGTCGTGGGCAGCACCAGGCGTACGGTGCGCTCCCCCACGCGCACGACCGCCTCGAGGCCCTCGAAGAACCGCGCAGTTCGAAACTCCGCCCCCTCCCCCGCCGCCAGCCTCTGAAGCACCTGCCAGCCCACGTTGTGGCGCGTGCCCTCGTAGCGCTTGCCGGGATTCCCCAGCCCAAACAGCAGCGCCACGCCCATGCGCAGAGCCCTCTTCCTTCAAGGGTCTTGAACAGGACGCGCTGGAACGCAGCCGGCCGAGCGGCCGGCGGCCGCCCCCGCGCGTCCGCGTCCTACTTCTTCTTGTCGTCCTTCTTGGCCTCGGGCTTCTTCGCCTCGGGCTTCTTCTCGCCGGCCTTGGCGTCCTTGCCGCCCTCGGCCTTGCCCTTGGCGTCGCCCTCGCCCTCGCCCTCGGCGCCTTCCTCTTCCTTGGCGCGACCGATCAGCTCGGGCTCGCCCGCGACGGCCTCGACCGGCGCGGCCACGACCTCGAGCTTGACGGTCGTGACGACGCACATGACGAGGTCGGGGGAGCCGCGCAGCTTGACGCCCGGGGGCAGGACCACCTGGCCGGAGTGGATGCTCTTGTGCAGATCGAGGTGCTCGACCTCGATGATGATCTCACGCGGCAGGTCGGCCGGACGGCAGACGATCGCCAGGCTGCTGCGCACGGGCTGGAACACGCCGCCCTCGGCCGCGCCCTTGGGGCGGCCCTTGTAGACCACGGGCACGCTGTCCTCGATCTCCTGGTCCTTGTCCACGCGCAGGAAGTCCACGTGGAGCAGCTCGTCGGTGATCGCGTCGTACTGCGTGTCGCGCAGCAGCGCCGTGCGCTGGCCGCCTTCGAGGGAGAGGTCCACGAGCCGGTTGCCCGTGCGCAGGAAGCGCTCCAGGTCCTTGCCCTCCACCGAGAGCGAGAGCGCGGGCTTCTTGAGGCCGTAGAGCACGATCGGCACCCGACCCTCCCGACGCAGCCGGGTGGAAAGGTGCGTGCCGCTCTTCTCGCGCTTGGCGACCGAGATCTTGATGAAGTCCATGGGGCGATTCCCTGCGGTAATCGCCCATAGATAGGGCCCACCTCCCCGTCGAGCAAGTCCGGGAAGGGGTGCCCCTCGCAGGCCTCCGTCCCGGACGCGCCCTCCCGAGAGCCGGGCCGGATGGGGAGCGGAAGGGCCATGAGGAGGACGACGTGGCCTCTGCGGCCACGAGGACAACGAAGGGCCCTGAGCGCCCCCAGCCCGGCCCGGCTCTCAGGACATGCCGTCTTCGCGTCGGCTGAAGAGGGCGCTGACGCTCTTTTCTTCGTGGACGCGCAAGATGGCCTCGGCGAGCAAGGGCGCGATCGAGAGCACGCGCAGATTGGGGAGGCCCGCCAGATCCACGGGGATGGTGTCGGTGAGCACGATCTCCTCGATGGGCGCGGCGCGCAGGCGCTCGCGAGCCGGGCCGCAGAGCACGCCGTGCGTGGCCGCCACGCGCACGCTCTTGGCGCCGTGCTCGCGCGACACGCGGGCCGCGTCGCAGATCGAGCCGGCCGTCGAGATCATGTCGTCGATGATCAGGACGTTGCGGCCCTGGACGTTGCCGATGAGGGCCGTGGCCTCGGTCTTGTCGGCGGAGATGCGCTTCTTGTCCACGATGGCCAGATCGCCGTGGAGGCGCGAGGCGTAGCCGCGGGCCATCTTCGAGGAGCCCACGTCGGGCGCCACGATCGTGAGGTCGGGCAGCGCCAGCGAGCGGAAGTGCTCGGCCAGGACCGGTGCCGAGTAGAGGTGGTCCACGGGCACGTCGAAGAAGCCCTGGATCTGCGCGGCGTGCAGGTCGAGGGTGATCACGCGGTGCGCGCCGGCCTGCGTCAGCAGGTTGGCGACCAGCTTGGCCGTGATGGGCACGCGGCCCTCGTCCTTGCGGTCCTTGCGCGCGTAGCCGAAGTAGGGGATCACCGCCGTGATGCGCGAGGCCGAGGCCCGGCGCACGGCGTCCATCAGGATCAAGAGCTCCATCAGGTTGTCGTTGACGGGCGGGCAGGTGCTCTGCACCAGGTAGACGTCGTTGCCGCGGACGTTCTCGTCCACGCGCACGTCGATCTCGCCGTCCGGGAACCGGCCCACCTTGGAGGTGGTGATCGGGATGTGGATGCGATCGGCGATGCGCCGGGCGAGCTCGCCTGAGGCGTTGCCGTGGATGATCTGCAGCTGCCCGTGGCTCACGATCCTCGACCCTCCCGATCTTGCTTGCGCTGGTGCTGGCCGGGGCCGGCGCCGCCCTCGCGCGCCTCCTGTGCCTGGCGTCGCGCGG
>JANOFW010000384.1:0-6376 GCA_031413835.1 Planctomycetia bacterium | reverse complement strand
GGATCCTTGCGCGGGTCGTCGCCCATGAAGATGCGGGCCAGCATGCCCACGCCCGTCATCGACTCGGACTTCTCGCCGGGGAAGCGGTCCACCAACTCCTGGCAGCGCGCCGGGCCCGAGCCGCGGCTCACGTAGCCGACGCGGCCGGAGTCGGGGTCGGTCATCTTGTCGAGCCAGGCGCGGATGCCGTCGAAGGCCTCCTCGTCGAGGATCAGCGGCTGCGCCCTGCCGCGCTTGGCGGCATCCGCGTTGATCAGCTTGGCGCTCTTCAGGGCCATCATCATCCAGCCCGTCACCGAGGAGTCGTTGTCGCCGGGTTTCACGCCGTAGCGCCAGACGAAGTACGGGTTGCGGGCCAGGGAGATGAAGTCGAGGGCCTTCTGCGCGGACCCCTTGTAGATGTTGGACTCCGTCATGCCGTAGGCCTCGACCATGGCCAGGGCCGCGGTGGCGTGGTTGTAGATGTAGTGCTGGGTGCTGCGCGGGCCGAAGCAGCCCTCGGGATCCTGCACGTTCTTCAAGAAGGCCAGCCCGCGGCGCACGACCTTGGCGAACTCGTGGTCGCCGCGGGTGGTGTAGCCCGCGCCCAGGAAGGCGCACAGCGCCAAGCCCGAGACGCCCACGTCGTAGGCTGCGCCGCCGGGGCCGTCGGGCTTCTCGCCCGGGTTGGGCTTGCCGTCGCACCACTGGACGAAGTCGGCCGCGCCCCACGCGCCGTCGGGAGACTGGTGCGCCGCCAGCCAGCGCAAGCCCTCGAGAACCGCAGCGTCCTGGCGGGGCCCGCCGCCCTGACCGCGTCGGCCGCCGTCACGGTCACTCCCACGTCCGGGGAACGCGCTGCCCGGTCCCCCGCCCGTGCCCAGCAGGTTGTTGTTCTGCGGGCCGCCGATGGTGGCGGTGGACTTGCCAATGTCGCCTTCACCCATGGGCTCGTGGAACGGCTCGTTGTTGTCCGTCGCGGGCTGCTCGCTTAGAGGCACGGGCACGTCGAGGTGCTCGCCGGGCACGATCTCGGGGCTGTCGAAAGGGTCGGGGGCCTCCTGGGGCGGCGGCTCCTCCTCGAGGCTCTCCACGACGCTGCCCGAGGTCATGGCCTTGGGCTTGGCCACGGCCACCTCCGTGGTCGTGAACAGGCTCAGGACCAGGGCGACGACCACGTGGAAGGCGATCGACAGCATCCACCACGGGCTCCTGCGGAGCGTGTCGTGGAGCTGGGTGGAGAAGTCGCCGTGTGCGGCGAACAGATCGGTGGATACGGTGCGGCTCTCGCGTGCCATGAAATCCTCCTTCTCGCATCGCCTTGCGATGCGCTGCTCATCCTCGGGGCCTCGCGGTCCCGAGGTCCGCGGCCGGGTCGGCGACCGTGAACCATGGAGAGGGAACGCGCGCTGCACCCGCTGGTTCAGGGGGCGCGGGGAAAGCGAGCGCGTGCGACGGCCCGCCGGATTCCCCTGAACCAGCGCGCGCGTGCTGCGTTTGGGCGTGCCCGCGATGGCGGCGCGCCTACCTCAAACGCAGCTCGAGCCGCCGCGCGAGACGCGAGAGCGGGAAGGTGAGACACAGGTAGAGCACCACGACCGGCAGCAGCACCTCGAAGGTGAGGTAGGTGCTCTGCTGCACCTCGCTGGCGCGCTTGGAAAGCTCGGCCACCGTGATGATGCTCAAGATCGAGGAGTCCTTCACCAGCGAGACCAGCTCGCCGGTCAGCGGCGGGACCATGCGCCGCAACGCCTGGGGCAGGAGGACCCAGCGCAGCACCTGACGGTGGCTCATGCCCTGCGCGAGCGCGGCCTCCGTCTGCCCGCGGTCCACGCTCTCCACGGCGGCGCGCACGATCTCTGTCACGTAGGCGCCGCAGAAGAGGCCCAGCGTGAGCACGCCCACCACGTCGGCGCGGTCGAGCAGCAGCGCCAGGGCGGCCGGGCACCCCATCCCCAGCAGCAGGTCGCGCAGCGCGGGGGCGAAGCAGTAGTAGGCCACGATCACCTGGATCAGGAACGGCGTGCCGCGCACGATCTCCACGTAGACCGTGCCCACCTGCTGGAGAGCCGGGCTGCGCGAGAGCTTGGCGCGCCCGCCCGCGAAGCCGAAGCACAGGCCCAGCGTCAAGGCCACGACGGAGACCCAGGCCGTGGTCACGAAGCCGCCCAGGATGACGCCCGCGTAGCCGCCCTCACCCCAGACCCGTCCCCACTCGTAGGGCTTGCGCGGCGCCAGCAGCAGGAACGCCACGAGCCCGCCCAGCAGCAGCGTTGTGACCGCGACCCGCTGCGCGAGAGGCGAGAGTCGGCGCACGCCTAGGGCTTCTCCAGGCTGCCGTCGGGGGCGTGGTGCTTCATCAGCTCCGCCAGCCGTCCGTCCTTGCGCATCGCGATGATCACCGCGTCCACCCGGGCCATGAGCGCCGCGTCCTCGTGGCGCGCCGCGATCGCGTAGGGCTCGTAGGTGACCGGCTCGAGCAGCAGCACCGTGCGGTCGGCGTGGTTCTGGTGGTGCTGCTTGACGTTGGCGAGGTCGTAGAGGAAGGCATCGGCGCGCCCCTCCGCCACGTCGAGCGCCGCGCCGTTCTCGGTCTCGTGCGAGACGACGCGCGCCTTGGGGCAGCGTTCGCGCGCCGCGATCTCGCCGGTCGTGCCCTCCTTGACGGCCAGCACACGGCCCTCGCGATCGAGGTCCGCGATGGACCGGATCTCGCCTGCCTTGGCCTTGTTCACCAGCAGCGCGGTCACCGTGAAGAAGTACGGCTGGCTGAAGAGCACCGACTTGCGGCGCTCCTCCGTGACGGTCATCGCGCTGGCGATGAGGTCCGAGCGGCCCGAGGCAAGCTCGGGGATGATGCTGTCCCACTTCACGTTGCGCAGCTCGAGCTTCACGCCCAGGTCGTCGGCGACGGCCCGGGCCAGGTCCACGTCGAAGCCCACGATGCTCCCGTCGGGCTGGATGTACTCGAAGGGCCGCATCTCGGCCTCCGTGGCCACCACCAGCGCGCCGCGCGCTCGGATGCGCTCGAGGGGGTCGCTGGGCTCGGAGAAGCCGCAGCCGGGGAGCAGAGCGGGGAGCAGGCAGGCGAGAAGCACGAGGGGGAGCGAGCGCATGGGCGCCAGCATCCGGGCTCGCGCACGGCGCCGCAAGCGCGAAGCACTCGGCCCTTGTGCAGGGGGCCTTTCAGGGGATGCTGGAGCCTTCCTGGAGGATCGTCCATGCGCCTGCGCCGCGCCTCGCTCCTGGCCTTGCTCTGCGCCGCCGCCTGCATGTCAGGCCTGGCCGCCTGTGGGGACAAAGGCCCCGAGGGAGCGCCCAGCGACAGTCCGTTTCGCCCGGAAGCCGGCCTGCCGCCCGGCACCCTCCCTCCGGGCGCGGGCGAGGAGTTCTCCGCCCGGCTCAAGGAGGCCGTCGAGGCGCGCCTGCGCCAGGGAGGAGGCGCGCCTGCGATGCCCGCGGGCTTCGCGCCGCTCAAGGCCTCCGACGTGGAGCTCTACCTGAAGCTCCGCCCCGACCTCAACAAGACCGGCGGCGATCTGGCCGCGCTCACCAAGCTGGTCGAGCCCCACGGGCTCACGGGCCTGCAATGGGTGACCCTCCAGGCCCGCGTGGTCGGCGCGGCCATGAGCATCAAGCACGGCACCGTCCCCGCCCCCCTCGAAGCCGACGCCGACGTCGTGCGCCCTTACCTCGACCGAGTCCTCGAGGTCAACAAGGGCCGCTGACGCGCTTCAAGTGGGCTTGACCCCGACGAATCGCTTGGGCCCGGACTCGAAGGACCTATCCCAACGCTCCTCAACTTCCGTCCATCTAGGCGCCGGAGGGCAAGGGCCGGCTCGGCGGCCCTTCCCGACCGGCGCCTAGGCCGATGAGGGCCTCGAGCTCTTCGGGCTCCTTGGGCACGAAGCGCGTGAGGACCTCGCAGCCGTCCTCGGTGACGAGGACGTCGTCTTCGATGCGCACGCCGATGCCGCGGAAGCGCTCGGGGCTGGCGGGCTCGTCGGCGTGGAAGTAGAGGCCGGGCTCGACGGTGAAGACCATGCCCACCTCGAGCGGGCGGCCGGTCTCGCCGGGGCGCGAGTAGATCCCCACGTCGTGCACGTCGATGCCGAGCCAGTGGCCGGTGCCGTGCATGAAGAACTTGCGAAAGGTCTTCTCCTCGATGGCCTTCTCGACCGGGCCCTCGAGAGCGCCGAGATCGACCAAGCCCTCGGTGATCGTGCGCACGGCCTGCTCGTGGAGCTTGTTCCACTCCAGGCCCGGCCGGATGAGGCGGATCACGTCCATCTGCGCGCGCAGGACGAGGTCGTAGATCACGCGCTGGTGGCCGCTGAAGCGCCCGTTGACCGGCCAGGTGCGGGTGATGTCGCCCGTGTACCAGCCCACCTCCGCGCCCGCATCCACCAGCACCAGGTCGCCATCCTTGAGCGTCTCGCGGTTCTCGATGTAGTGCAGCACGCAGGCGTTCTTGCCGCCGCCCACGATCGTCGTATAGCCCGGCGCCTTGGCGCCGGACTTGCGGAAGACGTACTCGATCTCGGCCTGCAGCTCGTACTCGGTCATGCCGGGGCGCGTCAGGCGCATGGCGCGCACGTGACCCTCGGCCGAGACGCGGCAAGCCGTGCGGATCGCGTCGAGCTCTTCGGCGGTCTTGACCAGCCGCATCTCGTGCAGGAACAGGCCGGGGTCGTGGATCGAGTGCGGCGCCTGGCGCCCGCGTCGCGCCAGGTGGCGCACGCGGTTGAGCACGCTCACCACCTGGCGATCGGTGTCGTGGCACAGGCCCAGCGCGTAGACCAGCTTGGAGCGCCCCTCGAGCAGGGCCGGCAGCTTCTCGAACAGCTCGTCGATCGGGTGGGCCAGGTCGGCGCCCAGGCGCTTGGCGGCGTCGTCCACGCCCACGCGCAAGCCGTCCCAGATCTCCTTCTCGCGGTCGCGCTTGCGCACGAAGACCACCACCGGCGTCTTCTCGTGCCCCGGCAGCAGCAGCAGCGCGCTGCCCGGCTCCTCGAAGCCCGTCAGGTACCAGAGATCGCTGTTGGGCCGATAGTCGTACTCGGTGTCGTTGCTGCGCGTGCGCTGCGGTGTGGCCACGAACAGCGCCGCGCCGTCGGGCCCCAGGCGGCGCATCAGCTCCGCCCGCCGGCGGGCGAACAGATCGCCCGCGCCAGCGACGGGGGCTACCGAGCCAGGCACGGAGGCAGACAAGGTCTCGGGGGGGGTGCTCATGCACCCCAGGATACGTTCCCCCGCCGCCTCCGACCCATCTGACGGCCGGAGGGGGCGGGCGGCTCGGCGCCCGCTCCCCGACAGGCCGTCAGTTCGCCGCGGCCAGCGCCTCGAGGACCTCGTCCTTGACGCCCTGGGTGCCGAGCCAGTGGGCCTCGCGCACGGGGATCGAGAGCGAGGCGCCCAGGCGACGGATCTCGTCGCGCAGCTCGGTGCCTGCGCCGTGGTGGAGCAGGATCGTGTTCGCGCCGCGTACGGTGGGCTCGATCTCGCGCAGGAGCTTCAAGGGCGGCCGCGCGCCGGTGAAGAGCCACGCGCCTTGGAAGCCCAGGCGCTGCCCCAGCTCGTGCAGCACGCGCTCGGTGGGCTTGCGCCCCTCGTCGCCGCCGATCACCAGCACCCGCATCGGGCTGCTGCGCGCGGCCAGCCTCTTCTGGCAGTCGTCGGCGCACGGCGCACTCACGCCGCCAGCGGCCTGGCGCGCCTGAGCCAGCAGCGGGGCCACGGCCGAGGCGTCCAGGGCCTCGGCCTCGCGCAGGATGGCCGCAGCGCGCGCGGCCCGCGCCGGCTCGCCCGAGCCGAGGTGCTCGCGGGCGGCGGCCAGGGCGGCCGCCACCAGCTGCGGCCCGCGCCCAGGCATGGCCTCGTAGAGCTCGACCAGCTCCTCCTGGAAGAGCGCCTCGCCGAGCGTGGCGCGCAGGGGGCTGTGGGGGTCGAGCAGCAGGCCCTCGATGCGGTCGAAGGCCGAGCGCTGGTAGAGCTTGGAACGGAAGCGCTCGTAGGTGGAGAGGGTCTCGTCGGGCTCGCCCAGGGCCACCAGCGCGGACAGACGCACCTTGTAGGCGCCGAACCAGGTCTCGAAGTCGGGCCGCGACTTGAACGTCCGGTCCACCAGGTCGAGCGCCTTGTGCGGGTCGGTGGGCGCACAGCGGCGCGCCTCGGCCAGCAGCGCGGGCGCGCTGCCGGGCTGGCCCACGGGGCCGGTCTCGGGCTGGGCGGCGCGCGGCTGACGCTCGCCGCGGGGCTCGCGCTCGGGCCGGCCCTCGCGCGGCCCGCGGTCCTGGCGAGGCTCGCGCTCCTGCCAGGGCAGCACACGGTCCTGCCTGGGCTGTTCATGCTGTGCGTGCGCGTCGCGGGGAGCGCGCTCGGCGAGCGGCTCGCGCTC
>JANOFW010000383.1:0-4352 GCA_031413835.1 Planctomycetia bacterium | reverse complement strand
GTGCTGGGGGCGATGCCGAACATGGCCTGGGCCTCGCGCACGAAGGTGCGTGAGAGGCCCGCGTCCACGTTGAGCGGGGTGATCGGGCCCTGGCGCAGGGTGCGCTCGGGCTCGATGGGCATGGCCGCGGCGTCTACTTGGGGACGGGTGCCCAGGCCCTGGCAGGCGGGACACCAGCCGCGGCGGCTGTTGTGCGAGAAGAGGCGCGGGTCGGGCTCCGGCACGGTGATGCCGTCCTTGGGGCAGGTGCGCGTGACGGAGAGCGCGCGGGTGGAGCCGTCGGGGCGCAGGGCCAGGAGCACGCCCTTGCCCAGAGCCAGCGCGGCCTCCACGGCGTGCAGGAGCTCGCGCGCGGGGGTCTTGCCCGGTGTGACGCGCACGACCTCCTCCTCGATGTCGTGCTCCTGGTAGCGGTCGAGTGTCGGGGGAGGGTCGGCGGCCAGCACGCGCCCATCGGCGCGGGCCCAGGCGTGGCCGCGGGCCGTCATGGCCTCGAAGACCTCGCGGTGGTGGCCCTTGCGGCCCAGCACCACCGGGGCGAAGAGGCGCAGTTCCTCGCCCTTGTGCTCCTCGACGAGTCGGTCCACGAGCACCGCGGGCGTGAGCGCGCGCAGCTCGCGACCGCAGGCGGGGCAGTGCGGCACGCCGCAGCGCGCGAAGAGCAGGCGCAGGTAGTGGGCCACCTCGGTCACGGTGGCCACGGTGGAGCGACGGCCTCCCCGCGTGCGGCGCTGCTCGATGGCCACCGTGGGCGGGATGCCGGAAACGTGGTCGAGGTCGGGGCGGCTGAGTTGGCCCACGAACTGGCGCGCGTAGGCGGAGAGGGTCTGGATGTAGCGGCGCTGGCCCTCGGCGAAGACGATGTCGAAGGCCAGCGTGCTCTTGCCCGAGCCGCTGGGTCCGCTGACGACCACGAAGGCGTCGCGCGGGATGTCCACGTCGAGGTCGCGCAGGTTGTGCTCGCGCGCGCCACGCACGCGGATCAGGCCGTCGGTGGCCGGGGCGCGGCGCTTGGGCGTCGCCGCCGGGACCGCGAAGCGGGCCGGGTCGCGGTGGGCGCGCAGGAAGCGCGCCGTCTCGCCGGGGCCCGCGGCCACCTCGGCGGGCGTGCCGTCGGCCACCACGCTGCCGCCCTCGGGCCCGCCGCCGGGACCGAGGTCGAGCACGCGGTCGCAGGCCCAGAGCACGTCGAGATGGTGCTCGACGAGCAGCACGCCGTGGCCGCGGTCGGCCAGGCGGCGCAGGGCCTGCAGGAGCGTGGCCACGTCCTCGAGGTGCAGGCCCGTGGTGGGCTCGTCGAAGACGTACATGCGCCGCTCGCCCCCCGCGGGCTCGGCCAGCGCGGCGGCGAGCCGCAGACGCTGGGCCTCGCCCGCCGAGAGGGTGGAGAGGGGCTGGCCCAGGCGCAGGTAGCCCAGGCCCACCTCCACCAAGGGGGCCAGCGGGCCCGCGATCGCACGCTGGCCGGCGAAGCGCTCGCAGGCGGCGGACGCCGAGAGGTCGAGCACGTCGGCCACCGAGAGGCCGTCCACCTCGACGGCCAGGACCTCGGAGCGGAAGCGCCGGCCGCCGCACTCCTCGCAAGGCACCTCCACGTCGGAGAGGAACTGCATCTCGACGCGCTCGCGGCCCTCGCCCGCGCAGCGCGCACAGCGGCCGCCCTCGACGTTGAAGGAGAAGGTCGAGGGCGTGAAGCGCTTCTTCTTCGCCGCGGGGCTCTTGGCGAAGAGCGCGCGCACGCCGTCCCAGGCGCCCAGGTAGGTGGCCGGGTTGGCGCGGCTCGTGGCCGTGAGCGCCGTCTGGTCCACCAGCACCACGGCGTCGATGTGCTCGGCACCCACCACGGAGGCATGGAGGCCGGGGGTGCCCTCGGGCTCGCCCTTCTCGCGCGCCAGAGCCAAGTGGAACACGTCGCGCGCGAGGCTCGATTTGCCGCTGCCCGAGACCCCCGAGAGCGCAGTCAGTTCGCCAAGGCGCACGAGCAGGTCCACGCCGCGCAGGTTGTGGGCGCGGGCGCCCTTGACCCCCACCAGCGGTCCGGGCTTGCGACGCGCGGAGCGCGGAGGCTCCTCCACACGGCGGCGGCCGTCGAGCCACGCGCCGGTGAGCGAGGCGGGCACGCGGCGCACCTCGGCCGGGGTTCCCGCGGCGACCAGCCGTCCGCCCGCCTCCCCCGCGCCGGGACCGAGGTCGATGAGGTGGTCGGCGGCGGCCAGGATCGCGGGGTCGTGCTCGACCACGACCACGGTGTTGCCCTGCTCGCAGAGCCGGCGCAGCATGCGCACGAGACGGTCGTTGTCGCGCGGGTGGAGGCCCACGGAGGGCTCGTCGAGGACGAAGAGCGTGTTGACGAGGTTGCTGCCCAGGGCCGCCGTGAGGTTCACGCGCTGGACCTCGCCGCCGGAGAGGGTGCGGGCCTGGCGGTCGAGGGTCACGTAGCTCAGGCCCACGTCGTCGAGGCAGGTGAGCCGCGAGCGGATCTCGCTGAGCAGCAGGTCCACGACCTCCTCGGCACCGGGCGGGGGCGCCAGGGCCTCGAAGAAGGCCCGCGCCGCAGCCACGTCCAGGGCCAGGGCCTCGGGGAGGGTGCGCCCCCCCACCCTCCAGGCGCGGCCCTCCTCGGCCAGGCGTGCGCCGCGGCAGTCCGTGCAGATGGGGTAGCCGCGGAAGCGCGCGATCAACACCCGGACGTGGACCTTGTAGGACTTCTCCTCCAGCCCGCGGAAGAAGCCCGCCACGCCCTCCCAGCCCCCCGGCCCCCCGTCCATCACCAACCGTCGCTGCTCCTCACTGAGGTCGCGCCAGGGGCGGTCAGTCGGCACCCCGTGCCCAGCCGCCCAGAGCAGCAGCCGGCGCCTCCACGTGCGCTTGGACGGCAGCTGGAAGGGCCTGATCGCGCCCTTGGCCAGGGAGAGGGCCGGATCGGGGACCACCAGGTCGCGGTCCACGCCGGTCGTGCGCCCGAAGCCGTGGCAGGTCGGGCAGGCCCCCAGCGGGCTGTTGAAGGAAAAGAGATTGGGGGTGGGCGCGCGGAAGGTCCGGCGGCAGGAGGCGCAGGACAGCCCGGAGGAGAAGCGCAGGTCCTCAGAGGGCAGCGGCTGGCCGGAAGGCCCGGGCTGGGCCAGGAGGCGGACCAGCAGGCTGCCTCCGCCCGCCTTGAAGGCCAGCTCGAGCGAGTCCACGAGGCGTGTACGGGTGGCCTGACCCGTGATCAGCCGGTCCACCACGACCGCCACCAGGGGGCCGGGGGGCAGATTGGAGCCGTCCGGAGTCAGGGTGAGGGTCTCGTCGCCGGAGAGGACGCGCGGGAAGCCCGCCGCGGCCAGGTCCTGCGCCAGGTCGGCGGGGGTCGCCCCTGGGGGAAGCCGGCGCTCGAAAGCGATCACCACGCGGCGGCCGGGAGCCAGGGCCAGCAGCCGCCGGGCCACCCGCTCCGGGCTCTCGCGCTCGACCGGGCGTCCGCATCCGGGGCAGGCGAGCTCGCCCACCTTGGCCCAGAGGAGTTTCAAGTGGTCGAGCAGCTCGGTGAGCGTGCCGACGGTCGAGCGGCTGCCGCGCAGCGTGCCCGAGCGCTCGATGGCCACGGCCGGCAGCAGGCCGTCCACGGCGTCCACGTCGGGGCGCTCGAGGCGCTCGAGGAACTGGCGCGCGTAGGCCGAGAAGGACTCGACGTAGCGGCGCTGGCCCTCGGCGTAGAGCGTGTCCAGGGCCAGGGAGGACTTCCCCGAGCCCGAGACGCCGGTGATCACGGTCAGGGCGCCGAGGGGGATCTCGACGTCGATGCCCTTGAGGTTGTGCTCACGTGCACCGCGGACGTGGATGGCGGCGCGGGGGGGCATGGGGGGCCACTCTATGCGTGCGGGCGAGGGCCCGCGCATGCTCGGCCGCGTGGCGCGACCTCGGCGTGACATGCCCGGCGGCCCGCTGGGGCCCCAGGCCCGCTCTACGCCCATTTTTCACGGAGTTGCCGTTGCGCACCCCACCCAGGGGCGTAGTCTTGAAGCCGTAGGGAGGTTCTTCAGCCTCCCGACACCGCTGGGTTGACCTGCCCATCGTCGCTCTGCCACGACAGACCCTGCGGGCCATTGCCTTGCCTCCCAACGCGGCGGCGCCGAGCTCGAGCGCCGCCGCATCTTTTTTGTGCGTTCGGGAGACGACGTTGCGCCGGCCCTACGACGTGCGAGCGGGCCCGCGTAGCCAGCCGCACCCCGCCGCCGCGCTGGACGGGGAGCGGAGGGCCGCCGCGGAGGACGCCGTGTAGTCTGTCTACATCAGGACGACGCGGTGGCCCGAGCGCCCCCGGCCCAGCGCGCCGCCCGTGATGTCCCAGAATTGCGGCCGGTCATTTAGAG
>JANOFW010000382.1:0-2273 GCA_031413835.1 Planctomycetia bacterium | reverse complement strand
GTCCAGTCGTGGGCGCTGAGGTCGGTCACGATCACCACCTGGCGGTTGACGTCCTCCGTGGCCAGCTGACGTCCCAGGAGCTCGAGGGTGGGGCTCCAGGCGGCCGGCGCGTCGCGCACAGGCAGCGAGGCCACGGCCTCCTTGGCGTCCTGGATGGCGCTCGAGCCTGCCGTGCGCGGCACGAGCACGGCCGGGAAGCGGCCCGAGGCCGCCTCGAGCCGCGGGTCGTTCGTGACCACCACCGCGAAGGCGTCCTGCGGGGTGAGGCTGGCCAGCACCAGGCCCGCCTCGGCCTTGACGGCGTCGGCCACCGAGCGCGCCTCGCGGCGCGCCTGGGTGCTCCCGCTGGTGTCGAGCACGAGGTAGACGCTGCGCCGGCCGCCGGCGAGCCCGGCCAGGGAGGAGTCGGTCAGGACCGGGCGCGCCAGCGCCAGGCCCAGCAGCAGCACCGCCGCCACGCGCAGGGCCAGCACCAGCCAGTTCTCCAGCTGCAGGCGCCGCTTGTTGCGCTTGAGCGCCGCGAGCAGGAAGGTCATCGCCGCCCAGGGGACCACGCGCACGCGGCGCCGGTTGAGCAGGTGGATGAGGATGGGCACGGCCGTGAGCGCTGCGCCGAGCCCGAACAGCGCCCAGCCGTTGAAGAGGTAGGCCAGCGGCAGGGGCGCCTCGAGCAGGTCCCCGGGGAGGCAGCCGGCCGCGCTCATGCGCGCCGCCGGGCCGCGCGCTGCGCGAGGTAGGCGGCCAGCACCACGGCCAGGGGCTGCGAGGTGTCCATCTCCACCAGGTCGATGCGGTTGGCCAGGCACGAGCGCTTGAGGGTGCGGCGGAAGGCCTCCACCTCGGCCAGGTAGGCCGCGCGCAACGAGACCGGGTCGGCCGTCACGCGCTCGGACAGCTCCAGGCCCTCGAAGCGCGTCATGCGCTGGAAGGGGAAGGTGAGCTCCTCGTGCGCCAGCACGTGGAACAGCAGCACGTCGTGGCCGCGCTGGCGCAGGTGGCGCAAGCCGCGCAGCACCTCCCTGGGGTCGTCGAGAAGGTCGGAGAACAGGACCACCACGCCGCGCCGACGCACGGCCTCGCCGGCCTCCACCAGCGCCCGGCCGACGCCGGTGGTGCCCTCGGGCCGCGCCTCCTCGAGCCGCTGGAAGAGCGTACGCAGGTGGCCGGGACCGGTGCGCGCCGGCAGCTGCGCGCGCACCTGGCTGTCGAAGAGCACCAGCCCGGCGGCGTCCTGCTGCTGGGTGATGAGGTAGGCCAGCGCCGCGGCGCCCATTCGCGCGTAGGCCAGCTTGCTCACGCCCTTGCCCTCCGCGCTGGCGAAGCCCATCGAGGCGCTCGTGTCCACCAGCAGCGAGGCCTCGAGGTTGGTCTCCTCCTCGTAGCGCTTGAGGTAGAGGCGGTCGGTCTTGCCGTAGACCTTCCAGTCCAGGAAGCGGATGTCGTCGCCGGGCACGTACTCGCGGTGCTCGGCGAACTCCACGGAGAAGCCGTGGAAGGGGCTCTTGTGCAGGCCGGACACGTAGCCCTCCACGATCCGGCGGGCCTTGAGCTCCAGGCCCGACAGACGGTCGAGGACCTCGGGGTCCAGCGGGCTAGGCGCCGAGGACGTTCGGGAGGCGCTGGTCACGCAAGGTCTCGCTGTCGTGGGCGGGGATCGTGCGGAGCAGCTCGTCGATGAGCTTGTCGGTGGTGATGCCTTCGGCCTCCGCGGCGTAGGTGGTCACGATGCGGTGGCGCAGCACGGGGTGCGCGACCGCGCGCACGTCTTCCGCGGCCACGTGCAGGCGGCCCGAGAGCAGCGCACGCGCCTTGGCGGCCAGCACGAGGTACTGGCTGGCGCGCGGGCCCGCGCCCCAGGAGACGCGCTCCTTCACCAGCGGCGGGGCCTCGGGGGTGCCCACGCGCGTGGCGCGCACCAGGCGCAGCACGTAGCGCACGAGGTGCTCGCTGATCGGCACGCGGCGCACCACCTCCTGCAGCTCGAGGATCTCCGGCCCGGAGAGGACCTGGGTCACCTCGTCCTTCATCGGCTTGGTGGTCATCTCGACGATGCGCACCTCCTCGTCGAGGGTGGGGTAGTCGACCTTCACCAGGAACATGAAACGGTCGAGCTGCGCCTCGGGCAGCGGGTAGGTGCCCTCCTGCTCGATGGGGTTCTGCGTGGCGAGCACGAAGAAGGGCTGTTCGAGCTTGTAGCGCGTGCCGCCGGTGGTGACCTGGCGCTCCTGCATGGCCTCGAGCAGCGCGGCCTGCGTCTTGGGCGGCGTGCGGTT
>JANOFW010000381.1:0-2968 GCA_031413835.1 Planctomycetia bacterium | reverse complement strand
CCCCCTGAACGGTTACCAACTCCCTATGCATTGCATCCTTGCCACGATTCCCCGCCACATCGGAGGGACGCATGCGCACCTGCTCCTGGCTCCTGCTCGGGCTGCTCCTGACGGCGTGTCAGGGCGCCCGCTTCTGCCCTTGCGCGCCCGCCACGTGTGTGCCCGTGCGCTGCGCGCCCGCGGCGCCGCCGACGCACCCGCTGGATCCGCTCACCTCGGCCGAGATCCGAACAGCGAAGCGCGTGCTCGAGGAGGCCGGCAAGCTGGGCGAGAGGAGGTTCGTGCCCGTGCTCGTGCTTCACGAGCCCTCCAAGGCCGATCTCACCGCCGCGCAGCAGGGCGTAGCCCCGCCGCGCCGGGCGTTCGCCGTCGTGTACGACCGCGCCCTGAACCAGACCGCCGAAGCGGTGGTCGACGTGGGGGGCCGGGGGGGGCTCGCCTCGTGGACGGTGATCCCCGGCGCACAGCCCAACGTGCTCGACGAGGAGTTCGAGACGCTGCCCGAGGTCGTGCGTGCGGACGCCCGTTGGCGCGCGGCGATCGCCAAGCGGGGCATCACCGAGTACGACAAGGTGCTGATCGACATCTGGGCCGCCGGCGTGCTGCCCGTGCCCGACGCGCGGCCAGGCGCGCGCCTCGCGCGCGCCATCGCCTTCTGGCGCGGCGACGCGCACAACGCCTACGGCCGGCCCATCGAGGGCGTCGTCGCCGTCGTGGACGTGAACGAAGGGAAGGTGATCCAGGTCGTGGATAGCGGCGTGAGGCCCATGTCCGAGCGCAACCCTGACTACGACGCGGCGGCGGTGGGGCGCATGCGCGAGGCCACGAAACCGCTCGTCATCTCGCAGCCCGCCGGGCCTGGCTTCCGCATCCAGGGCCACGAGGTGCGCTGGCAGAAGTGGGGCTTCCGCTTCGCGCTCCACCCGCGCGAGGGCCTCGTCCTCTACCGCGTAGGGCTACGAGGACGACGGCCGCATGCGCTCGATCCTGCATCGCGCCTCGATCTCCGAGATGGTCGTGCCCTACGGCGACCCGGACCTGAACTGGGTCTGGCGCAACGCCTTCGACGAGGGCGAGTACGGGCTGGGGCGCCTGGCCAACTCGCTCGTGCCCGCGCTCGACGTCCCCGCAAACGCCGTCTTCCTCGACGCCGTGATGTCCGACGAAGGGGGCGAGCCGACGACGCTCGAGCGAGCCGTCGCGATCTACGAGCGCGACGCCAACGTGCTGTGGACGCACTACGACGCGGTCCAGGACAAGACCGAGGCCCGTCGCGCGCGCGAGCTGGTCGTGTACTACACGGTCACCGTCGGCAACTACGACTACGGGCTCTCCTGGGTCTTCCGCCAGGACGGTGGGCTGGAGGCCGAGGTGATGGCCAGCGGCATCCTGCTGGGGAAGGGCGCGGCCGCGACCGGGTGCACGGCCTGCGCCGACCTCGCCCAGGGCAAGGACCCCACCGTCTCCCCCGGCGACGAGCGCACGGGAACGCTCGTGGATCGGCACATCGTCGCCCCCAACCACCAGCACTTCTTCAGCTTCCGCCTCGACTTCGACATCGAGGGCGAGGCCAACAGCGTGATCGAGATGAACACGCGCCCGCTTCCCCCCGGCCCCCAGAACCCTCACGAGAACGGCTTCGGCATGCTGCCTACGCTGCTCCCCTCGGAGGCGCAGGCGGTGCGCGACATGAGCTTCCACGAGCATCGCATGTGGAAGGTCTTCAACCCCTCGGTGCGCAACGAGCTCGGCCACCTGGCCGGCTACCTGCTCGTGCCCGGCGAGAACTCGCTGCCCTACATGGCGGAGACGGCAGCGACCCGGCGCCGCGCGGGCTTCATCTCGCACCATCTCTGGGTCACGCGCTTCAAGCCGCTCGAGATGTACGCTGCAGGCGACTACCCCAATCAGCATGCCGGCGGTGAGGGCCTTCCGCGTTGGATCCAGGACGACGAGCCGCTCGTGAATCAGGACGTCGTGCTCTGGTACACGACCTGCCTCACGCACGTCCCGCGCCCCGAGGAGTGGCCGATCATGGCCGCCGCCCGCCTGGGCTTCAGGCTGCTGCCCTCCGGCTTCTTCCTGCGCAACCCCGCGCTCGACGTCGCTCCGCTCCCGCCTCGCTAGGGACGCCGTCCGTCGCCGCCGTCGCCCGCCGGGGCGCACGCCCGCCGGCCCCCGGCACGTGCTAGGGTTGAGGCATGATCCACGCCACTCTCGCCCTCGCCCTCCTGAGCGCCACGCTGAGCGCGGGGCTGCTGTCGTGCTCGTCCCCGCAGCCCGCCTCGCCGGGGGCCGTCTCCCGGAGCGGCGATCCGCGCGTGCTCGCGCTCCTGGGCCAGACGCCGCCCGAGGTCCCCGCGGACGTGCGCTGGCTCAACGGCCAGCCCGCATCGCTGGCGGCGCTCCGCGGTCGCGTCGTGTTCCTGCAGTTCGCCTTCCCCACCTGACCCGCCTGCAAGGCCATGCAGCCCCACCTGGTCAGGTGGGATCGCGCCTATCGCGACCAGGGCTTGACGATCCTCTACGTGGCCGATGGGCGCCGCGTCACGCCCGAGGCTGTGATGAGCGTGATGCAAGCCGACCAGGCGAGCTTCGCGGTGCTCCACGACGGCGCCGCCTCGATGAACCAGCTCTACCAGGTCCGGGCCTACCCCACGGCCTACCTGGTCGGTGCCGACGGCAAGGTGCGCTGGGAGGGGATCCCGCACTTCGACCCGGCCGGCACCGAGCGCGCGATCCGGAGCGCCCTCGGCCGCTGACCATGAGCACACGGACGGTGTCGGGGGAGGCAGCCTCGATCCTGGGCGTTGACCGAACTCAGGAGGCCGGCAGTGAGAGTAGGGTGGTTGGCTTGGAGGACCTGGTGGCCGGCTTGGAGGACGCGGATCCCAGCGTCCGTGAGAGGTCCGCGAGGAGTAGCACGCCCTCGGAGTCGCATGACGCGGGGTGCGGGCCGAGAGACCGC
>JANOFW010000380.1:0-2602 GCA_031413835.1 Planctomycetia bacterium | reverse complement strand
GCCCGGCTCGAGGCCCTCGAGGACCTCGAGGAGCTCGGAGGCGAGAGCGGGCCGGCGCTCGCGAGCGCACGCACGGCACGCCTGACGCGTGAGGCGCGGCTGCTCGCGCGCACGCCGGCGGACGTGCCCGCCGTGCTGGCGCACCTCGAGCGCGCCGCACTCGAGGGTCCGCGGGCGGCGCTGCTCGACGAGCGCGTGCCCCCGGCGCTGCGCCGCCCGCGCGCCCCGCTGCTCACCTGGCCGACCACGGGCGGAAGCGAGGACCGCGCCGCCCTGCCCCCGGCCGGGGCCACGGCCCTGCGGCCGGGTCCCTCGCGCGCGCTCGACGCCGATGCCGAAGAGCGCGCGCTGCGCCAGGAGTACGACCCGCTGCCGCCCAACCGTCCCAGCCCCTGGGTGGGTCCGCGCGTGGTGGTGGGCCGTGACGTGATCTTCGCTTTCGACGGCGAGGTGCTGCAGGCGCTGCGCCGTTCGGACGGGGTGCTGCTCGACCGCGTGAGCCTGCGCGAGGAACGCAGCGCGCGCCCGAGCCTGGGCCGGGACCCGCGCGAGGAGCTGCCGCTGCTCGAGGGCCACGCGCTCACGCTCGACGAGTCGCCGGGGCGCGCGCCGCGACTCTTCGTGGCCAGCGCGCTGCGCACCGAGGCGGCGCGCCGTCGCGACGACGGCTACCGCGAGGCGCCCAGCGCGCCCGAGCCTCCGCAGGGCGAGATCGTCATGCTGCGCTGGGACGGCGCGCGCCTGCTGCGCGGCTGGCGCGCGGGCAGCCTGGGCGTCGCTCACGGCCTGCCCCCGGGGCTGGCGCTCTTCGGCGCTCCCTGCCTCTACCAGGGCCTGGCCTGGGTGGCGGGAACGCGCCTGACCGAGGCCACCTCCGACCAGCTCGAGTGCTGGCTGGTGGGGCTGGATCCGGCCACCGGGCGCCCTGTGCGCCAGGTGCGTCTGGGCAGCGGGGGTCCGGTGCGCTTGAAGCGCCTGGACGAGGCGATCCCCTCCTCGCCCGCCGCGGCCCACGGCCGGGTGGTGGTCTCCACCTCGCTGGGTTGGATCGCGGCCGTGGACGCCGAAGACGGGCGCATCGCCTGGATCTACCGCTACGACCGGGGCCTCGAGCTGGGCCGCATCGCCCGGCTGGGCACGCGCGAGGCCGACGAGACGCCGCGGCTCACCGGTTTCTCCAACGAGCCACCGCTGATCGCCTTCGGGCTGACGCTGGTGGCGCCCACCGACAGCGACCTGGTGCTGGGGCTGGCCACACGCCCGCGCGGCCCCGCCCGCGACCTAGTGCGCTGGGACCCGCTCAACCGCCGGGTGAGCTTCCCCGACATGGCCGTGGAGGCCCTCGTGGGCGCCGTCGGCGGAGACGGTGCGTTGCCCCCCACCATCGTCGTGACGGGCAAGGGCGACGCGGAGGAAGGCGGCCCCCCGGGTCGCGTGATCGCGGGCCTCGAGCCCCGCCTGGGCCAGACGCGCTGGAGCGTCGAAGCCGGCACGGGCCGCGCGCCGGCCACCTTCGGGCGCGCCGCGCTCACCCAGAAGACCGCCTTCGTCCCCACGCTCAACGGCATCCTGGTGGTCGATCTCGCGCAGGGCCGGGCCATCGACCTGCTGGGCCGCGGGCACCTGCCTCCGCGCGAGGCCGAACCCGAGTCACGCTGGTACGGCTCGCTGGTGCCCCTGCCGGGGGAGGGTCTGGTCGCGATCAACGACTCGCACCTGACGTTCTGGCGCGCGCGCAGGTAGGCGCGCCACGGGAAGCGTAGGGGGTGCTGTCCTAGTTTGACGTCTCAGCGGGCGGTCGGAGCGCTGGGCGGGGGGCGCTCGGGCCCCCGCGTCGTCCTCATGTAGGAAGACTACACGTCGTCCTCCGCGGCGGCCCTCCGCACCCCAGCCAGCGCCCCGAAGTGCCCCAGCACGAGTTCCAGAGCTCAAATTGGGACACTACCGCGTAGGGGATAGCGTCAGCGCCGCCCCGCCCCCGTGGTTGAATGACCCTTCAGGACCGCCTCACCTCGCCCCCGCCGGCCCCCGGAGCCCCCCGCCCATGAGCGCCTCCGCACCCCACGACCCGCGCGCCGCTTCGCCGGCCGCGCCCCCGGCTGCCCCGCTGGGTGAAGGCGACCTGGCCGCCGCCGAGCGGGTCCGCAAGGCCCACCAACGCATCAAGGGCGAGCTGCACCGCACGCTGGTGGGCCTCGAGGAGGTCATCGACCAGCTGCTGATCTCGATCTTCGCCCGCGGCCACTGCCTGCTGGTGGGCGTGCCCGGCCTGGCCAAGACGCTGCTGATCAGCACCCTGGCCCGCAGCCTCTCGCTCTCGTTCAACCGCATCCAGTTCACCCCCGACCTGATGCCCGCCGACATCACCGGCACCGAGGTGATCCAGGAGGACCGGGCCACGGGCACGCGCGCCTTCAAGTTCCTGAAGGGCCCGATCTTCGCGAACGTGATCCTGGCCGACGAGATCAACCGCACGCCGCCCAAGACCCAGGCGGCGCTCCTCGAGGCCATGCAGGAGCGTCAGGTGACCATCGGGGGAGTCAAACACACGCTCGCGCCGCCCTTCTCCGTGCTCGCGACGCAGAACCCCATCGAGCAGGAG
>JANOFW010000379.1:0-5897 GCA_031413835.1 Planctomycetia bacterium | reverse complement strand
TGCGAGCCCGCTGCGGGCGAGCACGGCGTTGGTTCGAATCCAGTCGCCCCGACCATCTTCCGCAAGAGCGCTGACGGCCTTGAGGCCGGCAGCGGTCGTTTCGTTGGCCCCCGCGGCGACTGGATTCGACCAGCGACCGGGGTGGGGGGACCGTGAGGGGTGCAGGGGGGGTACGGAATAGCCCCCCTGCCGCGAGCGCCGAGTCCGCGCGGCAGCGCGGAACGCAGACCTCAGGTGCCGCATAGCATCGGATCCGTGGTGGTAGCGCCTCCCCCCGCGTCCGTCGAACCGCCGCACAGCGGAGACTCCAACCGCTGCCCCCGCTGCGGGAGCGCGGTCTCTCTGCGCGATGTGCGGGTGGAGCGCCCTCGGCTCGTGTGGGTACTTCTGGCCTGCGCGGCCGCGCTTCCCCTGATGGGCTACGCCTACGATACCTGGGACCTTCTTGAGTTCGGATTCCCCCACGGCAGGGCACGTGGGCCGGGCGCCATCGGAGGCCTCTTGGTCGCGGTGGGCTGCCTTGTCGTCGCAGCTGTGCTCCAGCGGGTTCGAGTCATCCGCTGTCGGGCGTGCGGCGCTCGTTCGAAGACACCCATCAAGAACTGGCGGAGCACGCCTCGCCCGCCGGGTGGACAGCCCAAGTAGCCCGTTGAGGAAGCGGTCGTCACGCAGCGCATGACGCCACGGAGTGCCTGGCGGTCGGCGCGCCCGACCACGCCACAGGGTCTCTCCCTACTCCACGGCGAAGAGGACGGGCTCGGACCACGCGCCGCCCGCCAAGCCGGCATCCACCGCCTGGACCATCACCGCGTAGGCGCCGGCCGCAAGCGCGTACCCGGCAGCCGACAGCAGGGCGTTGGGTTGGATGGGCCCGCGGGCGGGGAGGAGGCGCGTTCCGTCGGCTTGCGACATGCCGGGGACGACCTCCTTGAACGAGGGCAGCGAGAACACGCGCACGTTGTAGGAGAGACCCCAGGTCGGGGTCTCCGCATCGACGGCGGGGTCCCAGACGACGACCGCGCCGCCGGGGACGGCCAGCGCCTCCACGCCCGTCGGCGCCGCGGGCGGCAGGTTGGAGATCTCGATGTCGTTACGCAGGACCGTCGTCACGAGCGTGCCGCCGCCCTCGTCGCCCATCAACGCCAGGTCGAGGTCGCCGTCACGATCGTAGTCACCGCAGGCGATGTTCCCGAAGGCGACGCCCGGGAGCACGACGCCCGAGTCCACGAGCGCCCCACCCGTGCCGCGGAAGATGCGCGTCACGGGAGTCGCGGGCCCCGGGTCACGGCCGCAGATCGCAAGGTCGAGCGCGCCATCGACGTCGTAGTCGCCCCAGGCGAACGCGGCGCTCTGGAGGCCCGGGAGCGCGATTCCGGAGTCCACGAACGCGCCCCCGTCGTTGCGGTACAGGATCGTGCGCTGGTCCGGGGGCGAGAAGGCGTTCACGACGAGGTCCAGATCGCCGTCCTGGTCGTAATCGCCCCAGGCCAGACTCGCGTCGGTCCAGCCGATCAGCGCGACGCCGATCGACACGAAGGCTCCGCCCCCGTCGTTGCGGTAGATGCGCGTCGCGTGGTTGGGCACGTTCTGGCCCGCGATCGCGAGGTCCAGGTCGCCGTCGCGATCGTAGTCCCCCCAGGCGCAGTGGCCGAACTCGTAGCCGTCGAGCGGTACGGCTGCGGGAAACGCCAGCCCGTCGTCGTTGCGCAGGATGCGGGTGCTCGCGGAGTTCGGCGCCGTGCCGAGCATGGCGAGGTCGAGGTCGCCGTCGAGGTCGTAGTCCCCCCAGGCGAGGTTTCCATTCACCGAGGTCGTGAGCACGATTGCCGAGTCCACGAAGGTCCCGGCGTCGTTGCGGTAGAGGTCGGTGGCGATCGAGCTGGAGATGAACCCGTTGAGCGCCAGGTCCAGATCGCCGTCGCCGTCGTAGTCCGCGAAGGCCAACGCCGACTGCAGGGAGGGCCGGAGCGCCGCCGGGGCCGCGTCAACGAACGTCCCGCCGTCGTTCCTGTACAGGGTCGTGAAGTCGCCGGCCCCGTCGTAGCCCGTCGCAGCGAGGTCCAGGTCGCCGTCGCTGTCGTGGTCCCCCCAGGCCAGTTCCCCCGAGCTCAGTCCGGTCAGCGACGCGACGACGGCGAAGGACGGCTCGAAAGGACCGCCACCGGGGCCACCCGGGGGCAGGCCACCGCCGCCCCCGCCGCAAGAGCAGGCGAGCAGAGCCAGGAGCACGGACGGCACGGCGACGCCTCGAACAGGATGCATGGTGGAGCCTCCAGGGCGCAGTGCGGCGATTCCACCAGACTGGGCTGGAGGGTCCAGCCCAATCTCGGCGTGACGGCGGCCAGGACTACGCAGCGGCGTCAACGGAGCATCGAACGGCCGCTGCGGATTCTTGACCGCGTTGGAGCACCGCTGCTGTCGGCCCTGCTCCCCGCCACCGCAGGTTGCGCCCCGTGGTCGAGGGCTCCGCGGCGGCTGGCGCCCGCCCCTGGTACGGCGCCCCGCTGGGCCTCCAGGCCGCGCAGGGATCGCGCCCCATCTCAGAGATCGCCCAGGAAGGCGAGCACGAGCGCCGCCGCACGCCAGGGGCCGCCCCAGCCCGGCGAGTGCTGTCTGTGACGACAGGACATGGGCTACTTCGGATCGGCCTCTCGAGAGGCGGGGGGCGCGGGGGGCGCGAAGGTCGCGTCGAGCCAGGGGGCGAACTCGGCGTCCAGCGCCTCCCAGTCCTCTTCGTCGCGAACTCTCAGCGCCGTGCGGATGTCCGCCATGGCGAATCGTGCCTCCATCCGCAGGGCCAAGAGCCGCCCCCACTGCGCACGCCGCTCCGGGTCCGCGTGCGTGCTGAGGAACTGCGCGAAGGCCCAGGCCTGGGCCTTCGCCAGCTCTCCGCCGTCCCGGGGATCGAAGCCTCGGTCGGCCACGGCCCTCATGGCGTCCGTGCTGCTCGAGAATCCAAGCAGCTCCGCGAGGGCGAACCAGGGTCGCTTCCCCTTCGCGACGTAGCCGTCCCTCAGCGCGCGCCAGAGCTTGAACTTCCACGGCGTGCGCGCGGGCGCCAAGCGACCCGACTCGCCGCGCTCCCACGCGGCCCACTGGTAGTGGATCGCCTCGCCCAGGGGGTCGAGGCTGGGTCCAACGCCTCTCCACGCCCCCCGCTGGCGCAGGAACCCATGCTGGACCGCGGCGGCCGCGGACCAGGCCATCAGGCCCACGCGTTCGGCATCCTCGTGCGCGGCGACGCTCTCGAAGATCACGGTGGCGCGCCCGAACGCATCGCCCTCGAAGAAGGCGCTCACGCCCTGGGGGGCGCGGCGGCCCGTCAGCCAGAATCCAGGGGGGCCCTCCTGCGACAGGCGATCCATGACGGGGCGGCCCGCAAAGACCCAGATCGTGAGCGGGTAGCCGTCGGCGAAGGATCGGTTGTGGATGGAGAGGTCGGCTCGCCCACCGTAGGGATCCTCGAGCGGCCGGAGATCGAGCGCGGCCCCGTGGCGCGCGAGCACGTCGCGATAGACTGCCTGACAGACCTCCGCCGAGCGCTCCAGCAGAGCGCGGAAGCGGGGCGCGCGCTCGAGGATGGGGCGGAGCGAGAGCGGCACCTGCTCATCCGCCGCTCCTCCCGCGACGGGCGGCTCCGCCGTGCGCTCGCCCAGCGCGACCAGCAGGAACGGGGGAGACCAGAGCGTCTCGTGCTCGAGCCAGGGCAGGTCGGGCAGGCTGCGGACGAGGTTGGCGCCCACCTGCTCGCCGAGACGGAACACGCGATCCCCTTCGATCCGCGCCGCATGGCGGCGGGCCTCCTGGCGGCAGCGCTCGAGGAGCGGAAGCTCTTCCGAGCGCACGCTCCCCTGCGTGACCGCCAGCTCCAGGGCCTCGAGGCTCGGCGTGCTGGCCCAGGTGATCGCCTCGGGCATCTCGTCGCCGACGACCACCCCACCACCGAGGGCGGCCAGGGCCAGTTCGATGGCCCGATCGAGGAGCGCATCGCCCTGGCCATGCGCACGCCGTAACGCCTGCAGGACCTCGGTGGACCTGACGCCGATCTTGCCCAAGGCCTCGGCCGCCAGCCGGCGCGCGACGGGCTGCTTGCCCTCGAGGTGCCGCAGGACCGCGGGGACCTGCGGGGCGGCCGCGGGACCCCGCTCGCCGGCGGCCCAGAGCGCCGCCAACGCGTCACCGGCGTCGAGCGGCTGCTCGGTGCCGTCCTGCTCCGTGGGGCTCTCGCGCAGCAGGGAGAGCACCAGCACGGCCAGCAGGGTCAGCGCAGCGAGGCCCCAGCCGAACGAACGCATCGTCATGGGGACGCACCCCGAGGTAGGGCTCCAGGATAGCCCGGCGAGCGCCCCCGAGGTGCCCCGTCCCTACGCGAGGCCCAGCGTCTGTGCGCGAGCGAGATCCTCAGGCCGGCCCACGTCGATCCAGCGGCAGGCGTCGGCACGGTAGGGCAGGAGGCGCGCACCCTCGGCGACGAGGCGCAAGTAGGTGGTGAGGATCGGGAAGCGGCCCCGCTCGCTGATGCGCTCGAGGAGGGCGGGCGCTGCGGCGTGGATGCCGGCGAAAGCGAGCTCCTGCACGCGGCCTCGCGCGGGACGCACCCGCAGGTCGAGGCCCTCGCCCTCGTCGATGCGACCCAGGAGGCCCAGGTCGTCGAACAGCAGCCGGCGCTTCGTGGGCCGCTCCATCACGGCCAGCGTCACCAGGGCGTCGGAGGCCTGATGGGCGGCGACGAGCCCGCCAAGCGGCAGGTCGCTGAGCACGTCCACGTTGTGCAGCAGCAGCGTCGCGCCACGCGTGAACAGCGGAGCCGCCTGGAGCAAGCCGCCTCCTGTCTCGAGCGGCGTGCCCGCCTCACGGGACAGCGCGTAGGGCACGCCCAGGCGCCCCGTGGCCGCGAAGCGTTCGATCTGCTCGGCGTGGGGACAGACGTTGATCACCAGCCGCGTGGCGCCCGCCTCGACGAGCCGCCCGGCCACGATCTCGAGCAGTGGCCGCCCCCCCACTTCCACCAGGGCCTTGGGCACGCGATCCGTCAGGGGCTTCAGGCGCGTTCCCAGCCCCGCCGCGTAGATCAGAGCCTCCACGCGCCGCGCCTCAGCCGCGCGCGCCGTGAGGCACTGGCGATTCAGGGTAGGGAGCGGGCGGGTTCTGACGATCCGCGCTGTCGGGCCAGCGCGGACGCTCCGCGTGCTCGAGACGCACGTGCAGCGTCGGGAACCGCGCTCGCAATGCGGCCGCCAAGCGCTCGGCCAGGAAGACCGAGCGGTGCTGCCCCCCGGTGCAGCCGAACTGCACGCTCAGGGAGGTCCAGCCGCGCGCGAGGTAGGTGCGCACCTGGGCCTCGACCAGGGCCAGGGCGTGCGCCACGAACTCGTGCGCCGCGGGCTGGGACTCGAGCGCGCGGATCACCGGCAGGTCGCGCCCGCTCAGGCCGGCGAGCGCGGGCTCGAGGCCGGGGTTGGTGAGCGCGCGACAGTCGAAGACGAAACCGCCCCCATGGCCCCCTGGATCGGCCGGCATGCCGCGTCGGTACGAAAAGCTGCCCACGTGGACGCTCAGGCCCTCAGCGACGGGCTCGGCGCCCCGGCCGGAGCCCTCGGCCGCGATCAACCGCTCGAAGACGGCGCGCAGCTCGGGCATGGGCACGGGCAGCGGCCCGGCACGCAGCAGGTGCTCGACGTTCCGGAGCGCCGGGGGCACGCTGGCCAGGAAGTGGGGCTTGCGCTGGTAGAAGCCGCGGTAGCCGTAGGCCCCCATCGCCTGCATGATGCGGATCAGCGTGAAGCCGCGGAACTCCTGCTCGAAGCGCGCCCGGTCCACGCTCAGGTGCGCGCCGAGCACGTCGAGGTAGTGCTCCAAGAGCTCGTGGCGCAGGGCCGGCGGGATCTCGGCCTTGG
>JANOFW010000378.1:0-3829 GCA_031413835.1 Planctomycetia bacterium | reverse complement strand
GAGACATGCAGAGGGCCCTCTCGACGTGCCGGTTGCGTTGATTCAGCAACTTCGACAGTCGGACGAGGGAGTGGCCCTCTGCACTTCGCACCGGCTTATGTCACCGGCATTGGTGCCTGACCCCACCTACTCACCTGCGGGGCGCGGGGCGGAGCGTCAGCGCGCGACGACCGTGATGCGCGTCAGGTGGCCGTTCACGAGGTTGACCTCCTCGGCGCCCTGGCGGCTGCCCCAGCGGGCGTGGACGGTCACGCGTCCGGCCTCCACGCGCGCGAAGCGGCGGCGGCCGAGGTGGTCGGTGAGGCTGTCGATGCGCTGCACGGCGCCGTCCACGTCGAACCACTTGCGACCGGGCAGGGAGATCGTGGCTGTGGGGCGCACCTGGCCCAGCTCGTCCACCACGAAGACCTCGAGCTCGGCGCCCATCGGCTCGCGCACGGTGGCCTCGAAGAGCGCGCCGGCCTTGACGTCCAGGTGGGCCTCGATCGGCAGGCGTCCGGGCAGCGTGATGCGCAGGTCGCGCAGGCCGGTGGGCTCGTTCTCGCGCACCAGGCGACCCTCCGCGTCCACCGGCAGCCCCTCGAGATCCCGGAGCGTGAGCGGACGCGCATCCCAGCCCAGGACACGCAGGTGCATCTCGGTCAAGACGTCGTCGTCGCCTCGGGCGAGATCGACCGCCGGAGGGTCGGCATCGACGACGATCTTGTCCTGGAGCTCGTCCGGGGGGACGGCGGTCGGGACCTCCACCGTCCAGGGGTCGCTCGCGTCTTGGGGCACCAGCGTGCGCAGGTTTGGCGCGCGACGCGTCGCTTCGGGCGCTGGCGCCCCCTCGGTCCGTGGCGGGAGCTGCTTCTCGTACAGCACGTGAGCCGTGACCGGCTCGCCCGCCAGGTGCGGGATGCCGAGCACCTGGAGCGCGGCGACACCTAGCGGGACGACCTCGAAGAAGGGCCAGTCCTCGCCTCCGACGGTCAGCTGCGTGACCCTCACGTCGCGTCGCCGTAGCTCGCTCTGGGAGAGAAGGACGCCCTGCTCCCGGATCAGCACGGCCAGATCCACACCCGGCGCCGCAGGGACCAGCGCGACGAGCGTGCTCACGCCTGCCGCCACCTCCGTGCGCAGAGATTCAGGCGGACGCCACGGGACCAGCTTTCTGTCGAGGCCCTCCAACACGAAGGGCGGGAACGACTGATTGGTCTTGCGGTCGATGACGCGCGTGCCGCCCGACGGCAAGAACTTCCGTCGCCACTCGACCATCTGCTCTTCCCACTCGCGGCGCTTGCGACCTGCGATCGACGTTCCCGTCGAGGCGCTGGGCCGGGGGCGCCCGCTTGCGTCGAGCTGGCCCGGGTAGAGGTTCCAGCGCGCGCTCACGTCCATCCCGGTGAAGGCGTGCACGACGTCCACGCGCAGCCTGAGCGGCGCATCCGGCGCGGCGGACTCGCTCGGCGGCTCCAGCGCGGGCGCAGGGGCGCTCGGCGCCTCGGCGGAGGCGCCGGGCACGCTCGCCTTGCGCGCCGCCGCCCCCGCGGCAGCCTGCAGCGTGGGCTGCGCCTCTGGGGACTCGTCCGAACCGGCTCCCGCGCGATCGCGTGCCTCGGGCAACGAGAGCTCGCCATCGTCGTCGCCCCACAGCAGCCAGAGCGCCAGCCCCCCGAGGAGCAGAGCCAGGAGCAGCACGCGAAGCTGCGGACGCGCCATGCGTGCAGGGTAGTCGAGCCGCCCCGAGTAGCCGGTGCCTGACCCCACCTACTCACCCGCGGGAGCCGCCCCCCGGCCCCCCGGGGACTCCGGCCTCCGCTGGGCTCCTGCATGGCGGAGCCTGGCTCCTGCCATGGAGGCCCACGCCGCGGGTGCGGTGGGAGCCCTCTGCGCGCCCTACCTCGCCACGATGCGCACGCGGGTCGTCTCGCCGTCCACCAGTGTCACCTTCTCGAAGCCCTTGCGGCTGCCCCAGGAGGCGTGGATCTCCGCCTCGCCGGGCTCCACGCGCGAGATGGAGCGGCGCCCGAGGTGATCGGTGAACAGGTCCACGCGCTGGGTCGTGACTTCGACGTCGAAGAAGGTCGCGCCACGGATCTGGAGCAGGGCGGTGGGTCGGGGGCGGCCATCCTCGTCCACGACCGCGACCTCGAGCCGCGCACCGACAGGCTCGCGCGCCTCGTGCGTGGTCACCTCGGACGGCCTCAGGTTCACCGAGCAGCGGATGGGCAGGCGACCTGGCACGCGCACGAGGAAGTCCTGCTGTTGAGCCGCAAGGGCGGTGATCGTGGCCATCCCCTGGGCGTCCGTCACCGTGCCAGGCAAACGGACGTTGCGCAGCGGGGCTCCGTCCCAGCCGAGGATCCGCAGTCTGAGCGTCCCCGCAGCTCCGTCAGCTTTTCTAGGCGTCGCGTCACGTCTGTTCCTCTTCCAGTCGAAGTCGACTTGGGTTCGGTCCGCGAGCGACCCCGTCGATCCGGAGAGATCGAGCACAACTGCCCAGGGCGAGTCCAGGCGGTCGGGGATCGTGACCTTGAGGTTCTTGGGGCCATCCTCATCCTCGGGAGTCTCGCTCGGAAGCGTCTGACCATCGCCCTTCGGTCTCCACTCGATGCCCGCCGCGACGGGTTCGCCCGCGAGGTGCGGGATGCCACGAATGCGCAGGCTCCCTGGGCCCAGGTGTTCCACGTGTGGGGGCCACCTCTTACCCCCTACGGAGAGGGTCTGCAACACGGCGCCTTCGGCCGGGCGCCCGTCGGGGCCGCGGATGACCACCTCGAGCACGGCTTCATGCACCACCGGCACGAGCAGAGTGAGCGCGCGAGCGTCCGCCACTAGCAGGGTGTCCAGGGAGGTGTGGTTTTCGAGGGTCACGAACCCCACGGGAGGGCGCACGACGATGCGGTTCGCAGGATAGTCGTTTTGACCCAGGTCATGCGACTCAAGAGCGCCACCGCTCACAGTGAAGTTCCTCTCCCAATCCGCCCTCGCCTCTTCAAACTGAAGCACCTGCTGACGACGCTCGATCAGGTTCGGTCTGACACCGAAGTGCTCCCGATCCCACTTGCGCAGGGCAAGAACCTCCGGGTCGCCGACATTCCACATCGAGGCCACGTTGCGTCCGGTGAGCGCATCGACGACGTCCACGCGCAGCGAGACCTTGCGCGGGGCGGGCTCTGCCTCGTCTTGCGCCGCCGCGCCACCAGCCGCCCTCTCCGCGGGCATCCGCAGCTCGGCCCGCCGCCCGACACGGGGCAGGCCGCTCAGGGTGGGCGCGTCCAGCGTCCCGGTCTCCTCGACCGGAACCGCCGGCCGCGCCGCGGGGGCCTCCACGGCGGGCTCGCGGGTTGCGAAGAACCACACGCCGGTCCCCGCTGCGAGAACCAGCAGGACGAGGGCAGCCGGGCGCGCAAACCGTGACATGCACCCAGGATAGGGCCGCCGGGGTCGGGGCGGCGGCGGTCGCGCGCAGGAAGCGTATCGCCGGCAAGGCGCCCCCCGGCCCCCTGAGAACTCAAGGCCTCCGTTGGGTGTCCAATGGGGGGTCAGGAGGCCTCCATGCGCACGTCCCTCGTCGGTCGTCGTTTCGCCCTCTCCTTCTTGGCCGCCGCGCTGGCCCTGGTGGCCGCGCCCAGCGCCTTCGCCAACGGGATCCTGGTCATCGACCCGGGCACGGGGCCGGCGTCGCTGCCGCCCGAGCGCGTGCGCCCCATGCCGGAGACGCAGCGCTGGTCGCCGGTGCGCTTGAAGAGCCACCGCGTGTCGGCGGTGGTGGTGGACCAGACGGCCGAGTTCACCGTCGAGCAGACGTTCCACAGCGATGCCGAGATGCAGCTCGAGGGCACGT
>JANOFW010000377.1:0-24219 GCA_031413835.1 Planctomycetia bacterium | reverse complement strand
GCGCTGTTCAAGGATGCCGCCCTCGTGCACTTCGTGCCGCGCCATGCCATCGAGGGTCGCGACGCCCAGTCGTTGGCCTTCGAGCTGGTCGGCGCCTTCGACCAGCACTGCGCCCCCGCGGCGCGCTGAGGCGCCCGGTGGGCACCTTCCACCAGGACAAGGGTGAGCTGCACGGCATCACCGTCGTGGTGCGCACGACCGACGGCGGCACCTGGATCGGCCGCTGCGACACGATCGACGCCGCAGGCGTGCACCTGCTCGACGCCGATCGCCACGAGCCGGCCCCCGGAGCACCCTCGCCCGAGGCCTGGCTCGCCCAGGCCGTGGCCTACGGGGTGTGGCCGCGCCATCCCCATGTGCTCGTGCCAGCGGCCGGCGTTTCGAACGTCGAGCGCCTGGGGAGCTTACGCAAGGCCTGACGGCGCGTGGTGCTACTCGCGAGCCACGATGCTCGCGAGCAGGGCGTCGAGCTCTTCGCGGGCGGCGTCGAGCGCCTCCTTCGAGGGGCCGGTGATGGTGAGCGAGAAGAAGCGCCCGGCGCCCGAGGCGAGCACCAGCTCGCCGTAGATGCCGTCCTTGTCCGTGCCCAGGGGCAGCAGCACGCCCTCGTGCTCGCCTACGGCCAGCTCCCGGGTCGGCTCGCCGTCGTAGTCAGGGAAGCGCTTCTGGACCTCCGGCGCGGCCGCCAGGGCCACCATCACCACGGGCATCTCGCGCCCCACTACGCTCACGACCACCTCGAGGCGCCGCTCCGGATCGACCAGCGTGGCGATCGCGCGCGGGTTGGAGCCGCCCGCGGTCACCTTCCACGCCGCGCTCGGCGCCGTGAGGCCCACGCCCTGCTTGGCGTCCACGAAGCCTGCGGCCGCGAGCGCCGCGCCTTCGGAGGCGGGATCCCAGGTGTCGCGCGGGTCCTTGGTGAAGCGCGTCTTGAGCACCGCAGGCCAGAGGGCCTCCAGGACGTCGGCGGTCGCGCCGTCCACGCGCAGCACGTGGCTGCCGCGCACCAGCATGCGCGAGGCGCCGTGCTGGTTGACGTAGTCGAGCGTCGAGGTCGCATCGGCCGTGCCCGCGCCGGCCTTGGCCCAGCCGGCGCTCTTCCAGGCCTCGCCGGCCGCCTTCTGGGCCGCCTTGCCCAGCATCTCGCCGGCCTCCCAGGCGTCGGCGTCGGTGTCGAAGGCCCAGGCCTCCACGATCACCAGGGGCGTGCCCTCCTTCTTGAGCACCCACATCTGGCCCGCGTCCCAGCCGCGCGCGCCGCTGTTCGCCGCGGCATAGGGCGTCTGTCCGGTGAGCACGTTGTACTTGCCGCGCGTGGGCCCCAGGAAGAAGTCGAGCAGCAGCGCCAGGTCGAGCTCACCCTGCGGCAGCGCGTGGAGCAGCGACCAGCCCTCGCCCGCCGTCTTCGCGAGGTCGCTGGCGCAGGCCACGGCCGTCGGGTAGTCCTGCTTCTCGCCGAACCAGCGCGCCGGGTGGAGCAGCTGCTCCTGCGAGACCGGAGGCGCGGCGTACAGCGCGTGGATGCGCTCGGGGTAGGTTCCACCCTTGATGAAGCGCCCGACGAACGCGGGGCCCTTGGTGTAGTGCAGCAGGGTGGTGATGAACATCCAGGCAGGCACCTTGGCGAAGGCCTTCATCTGCGCCGCGGCGGCGGTCGGGTTCTGCTGGGCCTTCAAGAAGACCTCGGCCAGCTCCGGGTGCGCCTTCTCGTAGAGCGCGCGGGCGTGCTCGGCCGAGCCCTCGACGATGCACTTCTCGGCGAACAGCCGGTCGCCGTCATCCTCGATGGGCTTGGTGCGGCTCTCGAGGTCGTAGTACTGGTCTTCCAGCGCATGGATCAGCTCGTGCAGGATCGTGGGCTGCTGCTCCGGTCCCGCCAGGCCCTCGACGATGCGCAGGTGCTTCTTCTTGGGGTCGTAGTAGCCCGCCACGCCCGACTCCATGAAGTCCATGAAGAGCGCGATCAGGTCCTGGTCCGCACCCAGGAGGCCGGTGCGGCGCAGGATGGCCACGTCACGGTCGCGCTTCTCGGGCGGGTACTCCTTGTCGATCTCGGCCATGAAGTCGGCGCGCATCTGGGGGCGCGTGACCAGGTCGGCCGGCACCACCGTCTTCCAGGCCAGCCCGCGGATGCGCGAGGCCTCCTCGCGCAGGCCGTCCACCATCTTCTGGATCTCGGCCCGCTCCTTCTCCGAGGGCCCAGCCGGCGCGTCGTCGGCGCGCAGGGCCGTGGAGGGCAGCAGGGCCACCAGCAGGGCAGCGATCAGGGAACAGCAGACGAGGGGGCGCGCGGGGGCCATCGACGACTCCGGGGAGGGCTCCGCAGGATCGTAGCCCACGCGCCGGGACGCGTCCCGCGGCGGTCCACCCCCGCGCCTTCCCCCCCGGCCCCCCCGGTAGGATCGCCCGGTGCTCGCCACCATCCTCAACGCGCTCGATCTCGCCGTGCTGACCGTGTGCGCGCTGTTCGCGCTGCGCGGCGCGCTCAAGGGCTTCGCCTGGCAGGTGGTGCGGTTGCTGGCCCTCTTCGGCGCGCTCTGGGGCGCCTCCGCCTGGGACGACTGGCTCACGGCGCGCCTGCGGGTCTGGATCCCCGCCCTGCCTGAGGCCTCGGTGCCCTTCGTGGCCTGGGGCACGATCTTCGTCCTGCTGCTGCTCCTGGGCGCCTACGTCGCGCACATGGCGCGCGGGCTGATCCGCAGCGCGGACTTGACGGGCATGGACCGCGTCTTCGGCTTCGCGCTGGGCGCCGCCACGGGCCTCTTCTTCGCGACCCTGCTGCTCGTGGTGGGCGGCGCGCTGCTCGACACCTTCGGCAAGCGCGATCTGCTCGAGGACGCCGTGCACGCTTCCGTCCTGGCCAAGCCCATGGGCAAGGCCGCCGAGGTCCTGGGCCCCTTGCTGCCCGACGGCGTCCGCCAGGTCTGGGACGACGCCCTGGCGAGCGTGCCCCGCTGATCTCGATCCGTGCTGACCGCGCCCCACGCCAGCCTCAGGTAGGATCTGCCCCGGCGTGCCCCGGAGCGTGGGCGCGCCAAGGAGCGCCCGTGGGAATCCTACTCAAGGTCATCGAGTCCACCGACCAGCAGCCCGGCGAGCTCGCCGTGCGCATCCCCGAGAGCGGCTCGGCCGAGACGACCTTCGGCAGCCAGCTGGTGGTGCGCGACTTCCAGCGCGCCATCTTCCGCAAGGACGGCAAGGGCACCGACCTGTTCGGGCCCGGGCGGCACACGCTCACCACCAAGAACATCCCGATCCTGACCAAGATCCTCTCGCTGCCCTTCGGGTTCACGAGCCCCTTCCGCTGCGAGGTCGTCTTCGTCAGCATGCGCACGCTGCCCGACCTCAAGTGGGGCACGCGCGAGCCGGTGGCCTTCCGCGACAAGGAGCTGGGCCTCGTGCGCCTGCGCGCCTTCGGCACCTATGGCCTGCGCGTGGTCGATCCGCTGCTCTTCGCCGGCACCCTCGTGGCCAACGAGGCGCGCTACACCGACAAGCACGCCGAGGAGTACCTGAAGAGCACGATCGTCCAGCAGTTGAACGACTGGCTGGGCTCGAACGTCAGCAGCGTGCTCGACCTGCCCAGCCAGTACGAGGAGGTGAGCCTCGTCATGGGCCAGAAGCTCGACGCCGACGTCAAGCGCTTCGGCCTCTCGATCGAGAACTTCCGCCTCAACGCCATCACGCCGCCAGAGTCCGTGCAGCAGGCCATCGACGAGCGCTCGCGCATCGGCGCCATCGGCGACCTCAACGCCTACACGCGCATGAAGGCCGCCGATGCGCTGGGCGAGGCCGCCCGCAACCCCGGCGGCGGCGCCGCCGCGGCGGGGGTGGGCTTCGGCGCCGGCATGGGCATGGGCAACATGATGGCCGACGCCATGCGCCAGTCCTCGACCTCCTCGGGGGGCTCGGGGGGCGGCGGCGCGCCCGCGAGCGGGCCCTCCGTGGCCGAGCAATTGCGCGAGCTCCCCGCGCTGCACAAGGACGGCATCCTGACGGATGCCGAATTCCAGGCCAAGCGCACGGAGCTGGTCAAGCGGCTCTGAGCGCGGCGCGCGAGCGGCCCTGTCAGCGGGCCGCGCGGAAGGTCAGCCGCTGCGTCTGGGGCGGGTCCGTGACCTCGAGCGCCAGCTCCAGCGGCTCGAGACCCTGCACGCCGATCTGCAGCCGGTAGCTGCCGGGGCTCAGACCGCGCAGCCAGGCCCGGCCGTCGGCATCGACCTCGAGCCGCACGTGTACGCCGAAGTGCGACCGGCCGTCGGGCTCGACGACGGAGGCGATGACGGTGAGCGGTTGCGGGAGGGTCCGACCTGTGGGGAGGTCCAGCAGGAGGGGAACGTCCACGGCGGCGGCGAACTGGATCTCGCCCAGGTCCACGGCCTCGCTCGCCACGATGGTCAGCTCGCGGCGAATGGGAACACCTGCCCCAGCGAAGACCACCAACGTGTAGGCCCCGGGGCCGAGGTGACGGAAGTGGTAGACGCCCTGCGCGTCTGGGTAGCACTGCGTCGGAGACAGCGGAGCGTTCGCCGCCGTCAGCGAGGCCACGCCCGACGTCACATCGGCCTTGTGCACCGCCTTGAAGCGCACGCTGGCGCGCCCCGCCAGTCGGAGCGTGACGCGGTTTGCCTCCCCTCGCGCGGCCACCACGCTCGCCAGGGGCGTGAAGAGCCCCTCCTCCATGAGCCAGAAGGGAACTTTCCCGACAGCCACCCACGGCAGGACGAAGCTGCCGTCGGCAGCCGTGGTCGCCTTGGCGTCTCCGGAGGCCATCAGGCGCGCAGCGGGCATCGGCTGGCCGTCCGCGTCGAGCAGCACGCCCTCCACGCGCACGCCGTCGGGGACGCGCAGCTCGAGCGCTTCCGGCTGACTTGCCGTGACGACCATGTCCGCTTGGCGCAGGTGCGGAGTGCGCGGTCCCGCATTGAGCTCAAGCGTCCACGTGCCGGGCGGAGGCGCCAGGATCTTGAGCTCACCTTGGGCGTCGAGGACGGCCTTGCCTCCGGGTCGCAGCCCGCCCGTGTTCCGCTCCCAGTGGTAGGGGATCGCGGTGCCCGTGGCCGCCGCGTCGAAGTTGAGCAGGCGGACCCGGATGTGGCGGGCCATTCGCAGCAGGAACTCCCGGCGCTCTGGATCGGCTCGCACGTCGAAGGTGAACTCGCCCGCCTCGAAATCCTCGGTGCGATCGACCTGCAGCAGGTAGGCTGCGGCCGGCACATGATCGAAGCGGAAGATCCCCTCCGCGTCGGTCTCCACCCAGCCGTAGCCGGCTTGGACCATGTTGCCGGAGTTGATGCCCGGCCGTCGGAGCACCACGAGCACCCCGGCGACGGGCGTACGGTCCCTCTCGCTGAGCAGCCGACCCTCGAAGGTCAGCCCGCGCTCGATCCGGGCGTCGAGCTCGACGCGCTGATCGGCGACCAGCTGAACTCCGGTGAGTCCGAGCACGTAGTCTCGCGGGCCGACGATCTGCAGGTTGCGATGGGCGACCCAGTCGCCGTGGATGTGGAACCGACCGGCCTCGTCGGTCACGACCACCACGTGCGGAGAGCCAGAGAGTCCCAGACGCAGCCCGCGAGCGGGCGTGCCGTCGGCGTAGGTCAGCGTTCCCGAGACGCTGCCCTTGCCCTCAGGGATCGGCGTGCCCAGGGGTACCCAGACGCCGGCCTCCTTGGGCCCCGGGGGCGTGCTGCTCGGCGTGGCAGCCAGAGGCTCGGCCGGTGTACCTGCCCTGCTCTCCAACCCCTGAAGGGTCGGAGCGCTCGCGTGCGCACCCTCCCCCGTGGCGGCGACCTGCGTCGGCTCTCGATCGGGCGACCCTAGCCGGTCGAGAGCCAGCGCTCCGCCGCCCACCAGCCCGACTACCAGCAGCACGCCGGCCGCCACCTTCGTCGTCGTCGCCATGGCGATCAGTCCTCCGACCAGGGTCCCTGTGGATGCGCTGCCGGCCGCGAGCACGGCCTCCGGGATGCGCCGCCCCGCGTTGGCGAGAGGCAAGAGCGGCAGCAGCGCCACGCGCACCGCGGCGTTCGGGCCGAGGCGCTGGCGCAGGCCGGCCAGGGCCCGGTGCACGCGCAGGCGGCAGGCGAGGGGGCTGCGGCCGACGATGTCCGCGACCTCGGCGTAGCTCAGGTCGTGCAGGAAGCGCAGCTCGACGACCAGCCGCGCGTCGTCGTCGAGCGCGGCCAGCGCGGCCTCGACGGCGTCGTGGGTCTCGATCTCGGGCGCGGCCGCGTGGGGCCGCGGCGGCGCCAACGCCTCGTGGTGGCGTCGCCGTCCGGCGGCCCGGCGCGCCATGCGAGCCCGCTGCAGCACCTCGCGTCCGAGCCAGGCCTTGAGGCCCACGCGCAGCGGGCGGTCGCGCGTCTCGCTGGCCAGAGCCACGAGCGTCTGCTGGACGACGTCGTCGGCGGTCCCCGGCTCGAGGCCCAGGCGGCGTGCGAACGCCGTGGCAAAGTCGAGGTGTGGGCCCACGAGCGCCGCGAAGGCCTGCTCGTCGTGCGCGGAACGCCAGGAGGTCCAGAGGCCGGCTTCGTTGGGTGTCACGCCATCAACGTGCCGGACGGGAGTGTCTTGTTTCATGGCGTTCGTAGGGGGCCGTCCCGGTTCAAAGCGGGCTCCCAGCCCCGGGAAGATCGTAGAACGGGAGGGCGTCCACGGTGGGGGCCCCCCCGGCCCCCCGGAGCCCTCCATGCGTCCGATCGCCCTTCTTGCCGTCCTTGCAGCCCTGCCTGTGGCCCTGCTGGCGGCCAGCGTGCTGCCTGGCTGCAACTCGTCCAAGCCGCCCTACCTCTGCAGCGGGGAGTGCGTGCCCACGGTGGAGGGCGCGCCGAGCACGGGCTACGCCAACTACGAGGAAGGGCGTGCGGCCTTCTCGCGCAGCGACAAGGAGGGCTCGTTCATCGCCGTGCTGGAGGATGTCGCCTGGCTGCGCTTCGAGGGCGAGGAGTCGGCCATCCTCGAGAAGCACCGCGCCTACTTCGAGCAGGGCTACACGACCTTCGAGGTCACGCTGCTGACGAAGGACTTCACGCAACCCACCAACGAGACCTTCGTGCTCACCGACTCGAAGGGTGCGCGCCTGGTGGGCAAGCCCGTCGGCTACCAGGGCAGCATGGGCCAGGAGAACGAGCGCTTCGCCGCGCGCTTCCAGGTCTCGTTCCGGCATGCGGTCACGCGCGAGATCGGCTGGGTGAAGCTCGTGCGCGTGGCCGACGGCGCCGAGCTCGAGTGGCGCTTCCCCTGGGCCGTGCCGCTGGAGGGCGCGGCGTCCACCGCCGTGACCGTGCCCACCGAGCGCCCCACGAACCTGATGCGCCCGCGCAACCCCGCGCCGGAGCCGGTCGCCCAGGGGAACGGCCGTCCGGTCAACCTGCTGGGTGAGGTCCCGGCGAGCGCGGAGGTGGGCGAGCCCGCGTGGAGCGAGCCGCCGGGTGCGGCGGGCTTCCCGCCGCCGGCGGTCGCCCCCGCGCCCCCTGTGCAGATGCCGCCCGCGCCCGGCAACGGCGTTCGCCCCGGCTACCTGCCTGAGCCCACGGTGCGGGGTCGACCCTAGCCCAGGTAGGCGCGTAGCGTGCCGCGAGCCACGCGATCGAGCACCTCGTTCAGCGCGCCGCCGGCCGCGATGGGCAGGATGCCCACGGCCTTGAGCAGCGTGGCGGCGCGCATGGGGATGCGCGTGGCCACCAGCGCGCGGCAGCCCACGAGCGCCTCCAGGAAGTCGCGCGCGTGGCCCACACCGTCGGTACGGCGGCGGGGGTCGCTGGGGAGCGCGCGTGAGCCCATGGCGGTGATGCCGCGCTCTGTGACGGCGAAGAGCCGCACGGCCGGCGCGTGGGTGAGCGGCAGGTCCACGAGCGTCCCGTCTTCGCTGGCCACGGCCACGATCTGCCAGCGGCGCGGTGGCAGCATGCGCGCGACCGGCTCGAGCGCGTCGGGGCCGGGCAAGAGCTGGCGCAGGTCGTCGGCGTCGAGCGCGTCGAGCGAGACGGGGCGCACGCGCTCCGGGGTGAGCCAGGCGAGCATGCTTGTGGAGGAGGGCTCGCCGCGCTCCTCCTCCCAGACGCGCGCGACCTCGGCGCGCGCCTCGAGCAGCTCGCGGGCCGTGGGTGCACCGGCCCGGGCCAGCGGCGTGCCCGGCCGCGGCAGATGCGGCACGATCTCGATCTGCTCCACGCCGGCGCGTGCGGCCACCCGGGCCAGCGCACCGACCTCGCCCAGGTTGAGGGTGGGAAAGAGCGTGATGCGCGCCGCCGCCGAGAGGCCCACGCGCTGCGCCACATGCAGCGCCCGCGGCGCCTCCTCGAGCAGCAGCGCAGCGGCCTCGGCGCGGTCGAGCACCTCGCCGCGGTGGATGGCGCCGGTCACCAGGCGTCGCGCCACGCGCGCTCGCAGGGTGTCGAGGCGTACGCGCACCCAGGTGAGCCCGAACTCCGCGAGCTCCTCGGCGTACTCGTCGAGCAGCGGTCCGTCGATCGTCAGGCCCGTGAGGATCTCGGGATGGTGCTCGTGCAGCAGGGAGAGCGCGCGCAGCACGGTCTCGGCGCTGGCCAGCGGGTCGCCGGGGCCTTCGATCTCGAGCGCCAGCGGTCCTTTGAGCGCGCGGCGCGCGGCGGCCGCGTAGCGCAGCACGTCGGCCACGTCGAGCACCGGCGCCGCCGCGTCGAAGGGCGCATCGCGGCGCAGGAAGGAGGGCCGTCCCGCAGCGGCGAGGCTCAGTTTCCAGACGTGCAGCGCCAGGTCGCGGCCCCGGCCTCCTCGTCTGGCGCGGCGAGGCGCCTCGTCGTCGGGGTCGTCGTCCTCCGGGGCTCGGGGCGGCCAGCGCGGCGGCATCAGCGGTCCTTGGGCGGCCCCGCCGCGTCCTTGAGCAGACTGGGCGCCGCGAAGAAGCGCGCCTCGCGCACGATGGGCACGGCGCGGCCCTCGGTCAGTCGCGCGAGGGGGTCGGCCATGCCCGTCGGTCCGCCGTCGCCCATCCACAGGGCCAGGAACGCCTCGCCCCGCTGGAACGGGAGGCGTGCCCAGACCGCCGAGCCGTGCGGCGGCAACGTGCTCGGGCTGTTGGGCTCGTCCACCGCGACCACGCCGCCCGGAGGCAGCAGGAGCGGGAACTGGCCGGACCAGATGCTGGGCATGATCACGGGGCCGGTGACCGGACCGAGCTGCTCGACCGCCTGCTTGTAGCGCGCCTCGATCCGCTCGCGGGTGGCGTCGCGGGTGGGCCCCGTGGCCAGCCATTCCTCCAGCACGCGACGGCGCTCCTCCGGCGCCTGCTCCGAACGCAGCGCGGAGAGAAAGGCGTTGCTGAAGAAGTCCATGTGCCGGTTGAACATCAGCGTGGACAGGAAGCCCATGCCGCCGACGACCAGCGCGATGCCCACGGCCCACCAGGCCAACGCACGCCCGCGGTAGCGCGTGCCGTCCACGGTCGCCAGGGCGATGACGCCCAAGGCCAGCGGCAGCAGCAGGCCGGCCCACAGCGACACCAGGCTCAGCAGCGCCAGGGCCAGCGCGAGCACGAAGGCCGCCAGGCACATCCCCGAAAGCGGGCGCCAGCCCTCCGGCGGCGCCGGGTGGCCGTGGTCGGCGCGGGGCGGCAGATGGAGAGGCGGCTGGTTCACGCCCCCGTTCTACCGGGCGGGGGGCCGGGGGGGAGTGCGAATGGCCTGGCTGGGTAGGATGGAACGAAGCCCCCCGGCGGGGGGCGTGAGGTCCCCATGTCGCGTTCCTGGTCGCGCCCCTGGTGCTGGTCGCTGCTGCTTGCGCCGCTCGTGCTCGGTCTCCAGCCGGCCCTGGCCAAGCTCGAGCCTGCCGAGTGGAAGATCGTCGAGACCGAGTACGCGCGGCTGTGGACGCCCCCCCCGGGCCGGCTGGGCTTCGAGGTCGACAAGTCCTCGCTCGTCAGCCTGCTGCTCAAGGACGACCAGGCCCGCGCCTACAAGCTGCTCGTGGACGCGCTGGTGGGGGAGTGCACGCTCTGGATCAACGTCCAGCGCGAGGTCGAGGCCAAGGTGGCCGCCATCGCGCCGGTGCTCCAGAAGCCCTCGAAAGCGCGCACCAAGGTCGAGGAAGAGGGGATGTTCAAGGCCCAGGCCGAGCTCACGAAGCTCGAGGAGGACGCGCGCGTCGAGCGCGCCGTCCTGGCCACCGTGGTCAAGGCCATCGCCGAAGGCCCCGCGCCGCTCAAGGCCAACCTCTACGCGCGCGCCAAGGGTCCCACCGACTGGTTCTTCCGCGCCGCCGTGAGCCAGGTGGCGGCCCTCAAGCCCACCGAGAAAGACGCCGCCGCCTTCCTGGTCCGCACCCTCAACGCCGGCGTCGAGAAGGACCCGCGCGTGCGCGTGGCCGCGCTCGAGGCGCTCGCACCCCTGCCCGAGGGGGCCGAGGAGCACGTGGTGGGCCGCCTGGCCGACCCCGACTGGGGCGTGCAGCTGATGGCCGTGCAGATCGTCCAGGACAAGAAGATCACCCGCGCCATCCCGCACCTCATCTCGGTGCTCGACCGCGCCTCGCTGCGCATGCAGGCGTCCGTGGGCAAGGCCCTCCAGGTCCTGACCGGCGAGAACCACGAGGCCTACGCCGACGTCTGGGCCAAGTGGTGGGAGGCGAACAAGGAGAAGTTCCAGGACAAGGACGGTGTCAAGGTCGAGGGGCGCCCGCGCAACCCCGTGGTCGATCCCACGCTCTACGGCGTGCCGATCAAGAGCGACCGCGTGCTCTTCATCATCGACATCAGCGGCTCGATGAAGGACCCCTCGAAGAACGAGATGCCGGCGGTGCCCAAGCCCAGCGGGCCGATCACCCCCAAGGAAGGCGACCCGCCGCCCCCCCCGCCCCCCGAGGAGGTCATCAGCGGTCCCAAGATCGACGTCGCCAAGCACGAGCTCAAGAAGGCCATCGAAAAGCTGCCCAAGACGGCGAAGTTCAGCATCATCGCCTTCAACCACGCGGCCCAGGTGTGGAAGGACCAGCCCATGGACGCCACGGACGCGAACAAGGAGGAGGCCCTCAAGTGGATCCGCCAGTGGGGCCCGAGCGGCTCCACGTTCACCGACGGCGCGCTGCGGCTGGGCTTCCGCATGGCTGGCCTGGGGGCGATCGACAAGGCCTACCCCGAGGTGGTCATCGACACCATCGTGCTGGTTTCCGACGGCGCGCCCACCGACAACGACCCGACCGCCGGCAAGCTCATGGACCACAAGATCATCCTGCAGCACGTGCGCGAGTGGAACCTCCAGAAGCGCGTGGTGATCAACTGCATCGCCGTCGATCTGCTGCACGGCAACGAGTTCATGCAGCTGCTGGCGAAGGAGAACGGCGGCGTGTTCGTGGATCGGTGAACGGGCAGGAGCCCGTCCACAGTCCACGAACACAAGTGAGGAGCGAGGAGCCCGTGATCCCGAAGACCGATAGGCCCATGAGTCCAGCGACGTGGCGCGGGCTCGTTCTGGCGCTCGTGGTGGCGTGGGGGCTGGGGGCCCGGGGGGCGGAGGCGGGCGATCCGCTCGTCGGCGACGTGCGGACCAAGGCCCAGGCCCTGATCGGACGCGCCAAGGACGAGCTCGACGCGGGCCTCGAGGGCAAGGACGCGGCGCGCATCGCGGCGGCGCGCGACGAGCTCAAGAATGCCAAGGTGCTGCTCACGGCCGAGCTGGCCCGGCGGGACGCGAGCGGGCTCCTGGCCGCGGAGCTGCGGCACGATCTCGTGGACCTCGACGTGTGGCTTGCCTGGGCCGAGGACGCCTCACGCGAGCACCGCACGAGCAAGCCGGGGCCCGGCGAGGCCGCGGAGCCCGGCGCTGCGGGCGAGGGCGCGCCGATCGCACGCAAGGACGGCGCGCAGTTCGGGCCCTGGGTCCGGAAGATGCGCGCCGAGTACGAGGCCCAGGAGAACGGGGTCGAGCGCGCGATCCTGGCGCAGCGCATGGCGGCCGAGGCCGGCATCCACGCGCTCCCCTGCCTCTTCGCGCTCTGGAAGCGCGAGGAGGACCCCAAGGCCCGCGAGGGCCTCCACGACGCGCTCGCCACCATCGGCTCCTCGCGCGTGCCTCTCGAGATGGCGAAGTACGCGCGCCGCGACCAGGAGGAGCGCTGGACCCAGGCCCTCGACGTGCTCTACCGCGGGCTGGAGAAGCCCGAGAAGAGCGAGCCCGAGAAGCCCTGGTGCCGCGCGCTGCGCGAGTTCCACGAGCTCAAGGAGAGGAAGCTCTCGCTGCGCATCCAGGAGCGCCTCGACGCCATGGGCTACGAGGGCAACGCCGCGCTGGGCGAGTTGCTCTACGTCGAGGACTTCGGCTACCACGACTACACCGTTGGGCTGCTTGCCAAGCGCCTCGACGGCCGCGTCGTCCCGCCGCTGGTCTTCAAGCTCAACCGCTTCGCCTTCGAGTACATGGAGCAGATGCCCGCCCACAAGGCGCTCCTGAAGATGGGCTGGCACGCCGTGCCCGAGCTGATCGAGCACCTCGACGACAAGGCCGCCGGCATCTGGATCTCGTGGACGCTGCGCAAGATCACCGGCGAGACCATGGGCACCGACAAGCGCAAGTGGCACGACTGGTGGAAACACGCCTCCGTCCAGCACCCCGAGCTCTTCGACGACCCCGAGGAGCGCCCCGGCGGCGCCCCCCGCACCGGGCCCACCACGCCGTCAAGCAAGTAGCTCCGGCACGGAGCCAGCCTGGCTCCCAACGTCACCCGGGAGGCCCTCCTGTAGGAGGAGGACCGCCCCTGGTCCGCGCGGATGTACGAGGCAGGAGGGTACGGTTTTACGAAAACAGTAGGTACAGATTTACGATATTCTGTCCTCCATGGCCGTGACCAAGTCGCAATCTGCTCTCCCGCGCCACGCGGCGGCGGCCGTCCGGGAGGCGCTTGCGACGGGGCGCGTGGCGCTGATCGGCGGCCCGCGCCAGGCAGGCAAGACCACGTTGGCACGCGCGGTCGCGCGTGCCGAGCGCGGCGACTTCGTGAGCCTGGACGACGAGCTGACGCTGCGCTCCGCGGTGCTCGATCCGACCGGCTTCATCGACCGGAGGCGCCTGCTCGTGATCGACGAGTTCCAACGCGCAGGCGAGCCCCTGTTGCTCGCGATCAAGGCGCGGGTCGATCGCGACCGGAGAAAGGGGCAGTATCTGCTCACAGGCTCGTCGCGGTTCCTGACCCTGCCCGGGCTCTCGGATTCGCTCGCGGGCCGCGTGATCCTGGTGGACCTGGGGCCCTTCACGCAGGGGGAGCAGCGCCGTCGCCGCGACGACTTCGCGGCGCTTGTGTTCGGGGATCCGGGGCGGTTGCGGGCCCTGCGTCCGCAGCGCCTGGGACGAGACGCCTACGTCGACCTCGTCTGTCGGGGCGGATTCCCCGAGGTCCGCACAGCGACACCGACCGCTCGGCGAACCTGGTTCGAATCGTACCTGCGGACGATTGTGCAGCGGGACGCGCTCGAGGTTGCGCGCATCCGGCGGCTGGGGGACCTGCCCGTCCTGCTCCGGCTGTTGGCGGCACGCACGGCCCAGGAGCTGAACGTCAGCGACATCGCGCGTGACATCGCGACCCCGCGCAACACCATCGAGGACTACCTCCTGATCCTGGAGCAACTCTACCTCTGGCAGCGTATCCCGGCGTGGTCTCGCAACCTCACCCAACGCGTGATCCGCCATCCCAAGCTCCACATGGTGGACTCGGGGCTGGCCGCGCACCTTCGGGGCGAGTCGCCGGCCTCGTTGCGCGGCGCGCATGCCGCCTCGCTCGGTCCGCTGCTCGAGACGTTCGTCTGCGACGAGCTGCTGCGCCAACGGGCCTGGTCGGCCGTGCCCGGCACGGTGCATCACTACCGCGATGCGAAGGGAGCCGAAGTCGATCTGGTGCTCGAGTCGGACGACGGGCGTGTCGCCGGGGTCGAGGTGAAGGCGAGCGCGTCTTTCGACGAGCGTAGCGTCGCATCCCTGGCGCGCTTGCGCGACCGCATCGGCGCCACCTTCGTTCATGGCGTCGTGCTCTACCTGGGGCAGGAGGTGCTGCCCATGGGCGATCGCCTCACGGCCTTGCCCGTCTCGGCGCTCTGGTCCTCTAGCGCGCGACGTGGACCGTGACCGGGACGCCGGTGGCGCCGGGGTTCGAGTCGGCGTCGAGGGCCTGGACGACGAGGTCGTGCTCGCCCGGGGTGGGGAGCGGAAGCACGGAGGCGAAGGCCTCGTCGGAGCCATCGAGCAGCCCGTCGTTGGGCGCGAGGGCCTGCCAGGGGCCGCCGTCGATCGAGACACGCACCTCGGCGATGCGGCCACCTTGCGGCTCCTCGGCGCGGCCCTCGACGATCAGGCGCTCGCCGGCGACGCGCGCGCTGGCGGTGACGCGCGGGGCGGTGTTGTCCACGCGCTGCGGCGGCGCGAGGAAGACGGCTGTGCGCGCACGGTCCACCGGGTTGGAAGGCGAGTCGCTCACCGTGAGACGCACGCGGTAGAGGCCGTCCGGCAGGCCCGTCGTGTCCCAGGTGGTGGCGGGCTTCTCGAGGGTCTCGCCCTTCACCACGGGGGCCCAGCGCAGGCTGCCCTCGCGCTGCACCTCGACCGTGGTGACGAGCGTGTCGGCGTCGGCGTCCTCGACCTTCCAGCCGATCTCGCGCTTGGCGCTGGGACCGGCCTCGTCGCCCTTCCCCTTGGGTGCGGCGAAGGTGAAGCCCGACAGCACCGGCGCGCGGTTGGGGGTCTGGGTCACCACCGACAGGGCGCGTACCTCGGCGTCGGGGCCTTCGAGGGTGAGTTCCACCTGCACGTAGCGCGCGGTCAGGCCCGTGGCCCCCCGTAGGCCGTCGAAGCCCGTGCTTTTGGTCCACTCGCCCCAGGTGGCGTCGGGCTGCTCGGTCTCGCCGCCGCGCACGCGCGCGGCTTTCACGCCGCGACCCACCAGCGAGAAGGCGCCCCAGCGGGCCACCGCACCGGTCTCGAGCGGCGCCGTCAGGTAGAGGCCGGAGGTCGCACCGGCCTTGCAGCGATGGAGCACGGCCGGATTGCTGGTCACGACGCCCTCGAGGCCCTTGGGGCCGCTCACCAGCACGCTGGCCTCGGCCTCGGGCAGGTCGGCGAGCACCTCGGCCCCGCGGCCGGGCACCGCGCGCAGCACGCGCCCCGACGGGTAGGTGCCCGCCACCACGCCTTCGCCGTCGAGCGCGAGCGCGAGCAGCGCGGTCTTCTTGCCTTCCCAGAGCGTGGTCACCGCGCCGGAGAGCTCCAGGTGCAGCAGCGCACCGTCTTGCAGCGAGGCGCGCTCCTGGGCCTTCTGCTCGCCGCGCGTGGCGCCGGGCTGCGCGATCTGCTTCAAGAGCGTGGCCAGCTGCTGGGCGTTGCCGGCCCCGGCGTCGGTGTTGGCGGCGACGACCACCGAGCCGTCGGGGAGGCGCGCCACGCCCACGACCTCGTCCTGCGCCAGGTCGCGCAGCACGCTCAGCTTGCCGGCCTTCACGGCGAGCACGCGGCCCTTGCCGGCCGTGCCCACCAGCAGGTCCTCGGCCGTGCCCGCGAGACAGCGCGCGTGCTCGTCATCCACGTCGCAGACCTTGGCGACGGTGCCCGAGGCATCCACGCTCCAGACGGCCCCGGGCACGCCCGAGGCGGCCACGAGCGTGCCGCCCGCGCCGGCCAGCAGCGCCCAGACGTGCTCGGCGGCCACGACCGCCAGCGGCGTCACCTCGAGCGCGGCCGACACCTTCACGATGCGCCCCCCCGGGAACACGGCCGCCGCCACGGCTCCGTCGGCCAGAGGCGCCAGCGCCGTGACCATCAGGCCCTCGCCCACGTTCACGCTCTCGACCTTGCCGTCGGCGCCGACACGCTTGAGCGAGGCCTCGTTGCCGCAGCCGATCCACAGCGCCTCGCCCGAGCGCGTCGCGCTCCAAGCGCTCACGGCCTCGAGCGGCGTGGCCTCGAAGGCCACCCCGAGCCGCAGCACCCCGTCGCTGCCCAGCGAGAGGCCCTCGAGCGTGCCCTTGGCCAGGGCTTCCTCGCCCGCAACCTCGACCGCGGTGGGTCCGCCGGCCAGGGCCGGCCGGGCGAGCAGCAGCGCGAGCGCGAGCAGGGGCAGCAGGTGCGGGAGGCGGGGCATGTCGGATTCCTCGGGGGGCGCGGGGGGCGGCTGGCTCGTGCGGCTAGCGGACCACGCGCAGGCTGACGTTGCGGTTGCCCGCGACCACGAAGGGCACGTCGCGGCGCACCTTCTCAGTCACGGGCCTCAGGCTCCCCTCCGTGCCGCCGGGCGCGCGCACCAGGCGCGGCAGCGAGGAGAGCGGGATGCTGCGCACGATGCGGCCGTCAAGATCGAGGTCCACGCGGCCGGTGGGCAGCACGGCCACGACCTCGGTGGCGCTCGCGTAGGCGGCGAAGAGCGCGGGCAGGTCGGCGACGTCGCGCGGCGCGGGCACCTCGGCCGGCAGGAAGTCGCCGCCCATCACGGCCACCACGTAGTCGCCAGCCACCGCGTCGGAGGGGATCGTCACGGGCAGCCGCAGGTGGTAGACCTCGCCGGGCTCACGGGGCGTCAGGCGCACGTCGATCTCGATCGACTGCCCCGGCCGAACCTCGTCGGCGCTGGGCGTGGCGGAGGTGATCGTGGCGCGGCGGTCCACGTGCTCGACCTCGACGTCGAGCGTCACCGACTCGAAGCGCGCGCGCTGCGACTCGTGGTTCATCACGCGGTCCACCAGGCCGATCAGCACGCGCTGGAAGCCGCCGTCGAAGCCGCCGATGATGTCGGTGTAGGTGAAGGGCTCGAGGCCCTCCAGGTCCACCGTCATGGTGTAGCGCTTGGTGTTGGGTCCCAGCGTGCCCTCGGCGCGCGTGAAGGCGTCCTGCACGGCGCTGATCAGGAGCTTCTGGAAGATGATCGTGTGGGGCGTGATCTCGAAGGCGAAGTGCTCGGCGCGCTTCGTGACCGCGTTGCGGAAGGTGAGCGCGAACGGCACCATCGGGGCCACGCGATCGGTGAAGCCGGTGATGCCCGAGGGCCGGTCGTGCACCAGCGCGCCCACGCGCCTGAGGGGCGCGCCGAGCTTGAAGGAGATCTCCTGGCTCGAGACGATCGTGTAGACGTAGCCCAGGCTCATGGGCAGGAGCGTCTCGCCCAGCAGCTGGAACTCGTGGCCGAAGCCGTGGACGCGCGTGCCGTCCACCCAGGTGCAGGTCCCCAGGGCCGCGGCCGAGAAGTCGCCGCGCATCAGCTCGACGCACAGGGAGCAGCCGGGCTCGAGGCGCGCCTCGCCGTCCACCCACGCGCCCGCGGCGGGCCCGCTCATGCTCGCGCCGCCGGCGGCCAGGGTGAAGCCCAGCGGGCCGGCTTCCTGGGCCAGGGCGTCACGCGCGGCGGCGGAGAACCCACCAACGCACAGGGGCGTACCGATGGGTCGCAGGTCGCTGGAGGAGGAGGCCGCCCCCGCCGCCCCCCGGGGTGATCGCAAGGGCGTGGGCGGGGCGGCTCCGGTGGGGCGGCCCTCCTCGGGGCGCGTGCCCTCGGCCAGCATGGTCTCGATGGGGGTGATGCCGGCCAGCGCGTGCTTGGACCAGCCCCAGGTGTAGGCCAGCGCGCCCACGATCTTGCCGTCGATGTAGATGGGCGAGCCCGACATGCCCTGTGCGATGCGGTGGTCCTCGAAGGCCGGACCCAGGCAGCGAGCGAGGATCAGGTCCTGCTTCACCAGCCAGGTGCGCACGACGTCGAGCACCTCGATCTCGAAGCGCTCGATCTTCGTGCCGGCCATCACCGTCAGGCCGTAGCCCTTCATGCCGGGCCGGACCTCGGAGAGGGGCATGATGGAGGGCAACGCGGGCGCGGCCTCGGCGGGGGCCGGGGCCGGCGGGGCAGGGGATTCGCCCTCCGCAGCAAGCGGGCGCGGCAATGCCAAGAGGCCCCAGGTCGCGACCAGGGCCAGGAAGGCAGACGGACGCATCGGAGGGCCCCCCCGGGCCGACCCTCCTATCGACCGAACGGCTGCGCTATCCAATGGCGTCGGGGGCGCAGACCCCGCGCGTTCGTGTAGAAGAAGGGCCTCGGACCAACCCGGAGGGTGCCATGGGACGCATCGGACGCAGCTGGGAGATGATGAAGAGCTCGTGGGGCGTGCTCAAGCAGGACAAGGAGCTGGCGATCTTGCCGCTCATCTCCGGCGTGGTCATCACGATCGTGAGCGCCTCGTTCGTCTTTGGCTTCGGGCTGCACAAGAACCCGGACGCGCTCGAGACCGAGAACCTGTTCCCCGCCTTCCTCTTCTACGTCGTCTCCTACACGATCGCGTTCTTCTTCCAGGCGGCGCTCGTCGCGGGCGCCATGCAGCGCCTGAGCGGCGGCGATCCCACCGTCGGCTCCTCGCTCGCCGCCGCCTCGCGGCGCTTCCCCGCGCTGCTGCTGTGGGGCGTGATCGCCGGCACGGTGGGCTTGATCCTGCGCTCCATCGAGGAGCGCAGCGCGATCGTGGGCAAGATCGTCGCGGGCCTGCTCGGCGTGGCCTGGTCTCTGGCCACGTTCTTCATGGTGCCTGTGCTGGTGATGGAGGAGAAGCCCGTGGGGGCCTCCTTCAAGCACTCCTTCGCCATCTTCAAGCAGACCTGGGGCGAGACCGTCGTGGGCAACCTGGGCATGGGGCTGATCTTCCTGCTGGCCCTCGTGCCGGTCGCCCTCGTCTGCTGGCTGCTGGTCTCGGCCGGGTTGATCGTGCCCGCGGTGATCGTGGGCGTCCTCTCCTTCATCGCCCTGATGGTCGTATCGAGCGCGCTGCAGGGGATCTACCTGGCCTCCGTCTACCGCTACGCCACCTCGGGCGCCGTGGCCCCGGGCTTCGACCGCGAGATGTTGTTGGGGGCGTTCCGCGAGAAGCCCGCCAAGTAGGGCGAGCCGGTCGGTCGCTCCTACCTGTCGATCTGCGCCCGCTGAAGCGCGCCGCTGTAGTCGATGTAGACCGTCTTCCACTCGCTGAAGAGGTCGATGCCGGCGATGCCGGCCTCGCGGTGGCCGTTGCCGGTGGCTTTCACGCCGCCGAAGGGCAGGTGGACCTCGGCGCCGATGGTGCCGTTGTGCACGTAGACGATGCCAGTCTTGAAGGCGCGCATCGACTTCATGGCGCTGGCCAGGTCGCGGGTGATGATCGCGCCGCTGAGGCCGAAGGGCGTGCCGTTGTGGACCTCGATGGCTTCGTCGAGGTCCTTCACGGGCATGAGCGCCGTGACGGGGCCGAAGATCTCCTCTTGCGCGATGCGCATCGAGGGCTTCACGTCGGCGAAGACGGTGGGCTCGTAGAAGTAGCCGCCCTTGAGCGCCGCCGGCAGCTTGGGGCGCTTGCCGCCTGTGACCAGGCGCGCCTTGTCCTCCTCCAGGCCGATCTTCACGTAGCGCTCGACCTTCTCGACGGCCTCGGGCCGCACGAGGGGGCCCACCTCGACGCCGTCCTCCCAGCCGTGTCCCACCTTCAAGGCTTTGGCGCCGGCGGCGACGCGCTCCACGAGCCGCGCGTAGATGCCGCGGGTGGCGATCACGCGGCTGCCGGCCGTGCAGCGCTGGCCGCTGGTGCCGTAGGCCGACCAGAGGATGGCGCGCACCGCGAAGTCGAGGTCGGCGTCGTCGAGCACCACGATGCCGTTCTTGCCGCCCAGCTCGAGGTGCACGTGTTTGAGGAGCGGCGCCGCGACGGAGTTCACCAGGCGCCCGGTGGCGTTGCTGCCCGTGAAGGAGATCACGGGCACGTCCGGGTGCGCGACCAGCGCCGCGCCGGCCTCTTCGCCCGTGCCGTGCACCAGATTCACGACGCCCGCGGGCACGCCGGCCTCCACCAGGCACTCGACGTAAGCCGTGGCGCAGCCGCCCGTCTCGCCGCTGGGCTTGAGCACCACGCTGTTGCCGCAGATGAGCGCGGGGAGGCTCTTCCAGGAGGGGATGGCGATCGGGAAGTTCCAGGGCGTGATCAGGCCGCAGACGCCCACCGGCTCGCGCAGCGTGAAGCAAAGTTTGTTCGGCAGCTCACTGGGCGTGGTGGACCCGAAGAGGCGGCGGCCCTCCGCGGCCATGTAGTAGGCCATGTCGATGGCCTCCTGCACGTCGCCCAGGGCCTCGGCCTTGACCTTGCCCATCTCGGCCGTGACGATCCGGCCGAGCTCCTGTTTGCGGGCCTCCATCACCCGCGCCACCTGGAAGAGGATCTCGCCGCGGCGCGGGGCGGGCACCGCCGCCCAGCCGCGCTGCGCCTCCTTGGCGGCCGCGACGGCCGCGTGGATCTCCTTGGCGCCGCTGCTCGGGGCCTTGCCGATGACCTTGCCCGTGGCCGGGTCGAGGATCGTCTGGAACTTGCCCTTGGGACCGCTCCACACGCCGCCGATCAGGTTCTTCGCGTCCATCGTGCCTCCCTGCCGGGCCAAGGAGGCACGATACTGAGGATCATGGCGCGCGGTGCAGATGTCGCACGGGAGGGGCAGGTGTCGCGCGGGATGAACGTCCGGCTGCCCGCGCGGCCCTCGGTCGGCGGTCTCGGCCCGATTCTCGGGCCTGGCGGGCCTGGTTTCGGGCGGGTGGGTGTTGGCCGGCGCGTTGCAATGTGGCACGAACCGGAGGCCTCCATGACCCTTGTGCGCATCTCTGCCGTAGCCATCCTGGCGCTTGCCGCCGTCGCCCCCCAGGCCGAGGCGGGCCGCCCCGGCCGGCACCGCGGCCATGGTCGTCCGACGGCGGCCTACGAGGCCGACGTGCCCGTGGCCTGGGGCAAGCTGCTCTACGCCACCCTGCGCGACGAGAAGTTGAACCCCCCGGCCGCCTCGCGCGTGATCGGCTACTTCGGCGTGAGCCTCTACGAGTCGGTGGTGCCCGGCATGCCCCGGCACTGGCCGCTGGGTGGGCAGTTGAACGACCTGGGCTGGACCCCGGCCTGGTGCACGCACGGCCACGGCATGCATTGGCCGCTGGCGGCCAACGCGGCGCTCCCGCGGCTGCTCAAGGGCCTCTTGCCCGCCGCTACGCCGGCCACCGTCGCCACGATCGATGCGCTCGAGGCTCAGCTGGCCGCTTCGCTGCGCGCCGACGACGCCGTCGCCGTCAAGGTCGCCACGCGCTCGGAGGCCTACGGTCGCGAGGTCGCCGACGCGATCCTGGCCTGGGCCGCCGGCGACGGCTATGCGACCGTGATCGCGCTGCCCTTCACGCCCCCTGTGGGCCCCGGCCTGTGGGTTCCCACGCCGCCCGCCAACATCGCCAACCCGCTGCTCCCGCATTGGGGCAAGATGCGTCCCTTTTCCATGGTCACGGGCAGCGAGTTCGCGCCCCCGCCGCCCCCTCCGTACTCGACCGACCCCGCCTCCCTCTTCTTCGCCCAGGCCAAGCAGGTGCGCGACCAGTCCCTGGCGAACACGCCCGAGACCATCGCCATCGCCAAGTTCTGGGCCGACGCTGGTCCCGGCACGGCCACGCCTCCGGGCCACTGGGTCAGCATCCTGAACCAGATCGCGACGAACGAGGGCCTGGGCCTGGACGTGGCCGCCGAGGCCTACGCCAAGCTGGGCATCGCCGTGGCCGACGCCTTCATCTGCTGCTGGGACGCGAAGTTCGTCCACAACCTGCTGCGCCCCGTGACCTACGTCCAGGCGCAGATCGACGCCGCTTGGCTGCCGCTGATCGCCACGCCGCCTTTCCCTGCCTACGCCTCGGGACACTCGACGCAGTCGGGGGCGGCCTACGTGGTGCTCGAGGACGTGCTTGGCGACGTGGCCTTCACCGACCACACCCACGACGCGCTGGGTCACCCCGCGCGCTCGTTTTCGACCTTCGCCCAGGCCGCCGACGAGGCCGCCGTCTCGCGCCTCTACGGCGGCATCCACTACGCCTTCGACAACGACGCCGGCCTCGACGCAGGCGAGCGCATCGGCAAGAACGTCTTGCGTTCGATCGTCTGGCGCCGCGGCCGCTGCGGCTGCCGCTGAGGGCTACGCGCTCAGCGCGGAGTCAGCTTGACGTCGAGCCGGTTGGCGGCACGACCGTTCTCCCCGATCTCGAAGCGGACCTGCTCGGTGCGGTGCAGGGGTGCGGAGACCTCGAGCACGTAGACGCCGGGTCCCAGCCGTGTCGTGAGCCAGGCGTCCTCACGAGCCGGGAGCACATCCTTGACCAGCCAGGTGACGCCGTTGCCGTGTTCAATCCAGGTAGCCGGCACGTCCTCGCCCCGCTCGTTGCGTAGGCGCAGCGCTGCGGGGAGGAGCGTGTCGTCCCAGCTCTTCACGCTGAGCCGTAGCGTCGGGTCCTCGGGGCCGGTGGGCACCCAGGCTATCTCGGCAGGCAGGTCGCGTGCGGTGGTGGAGAGCGTGAAGTGCAGTTCCTCGACGCCCCCGGAGCGCCCCGTGGTGATCGTTCGTCGCTCCACGCCGTGCCACCAGGCCCAGGCGAGCACGCGGTAGGTGGTGTCGGGTAGGAGCACAACGGCTCCGTGACCACCGTCCGAGGTCCTGAACGCCATGGTGTCGGGCCCCTCGACCAGCACCAACGCCCCATCGAGCGGGCCCTGCTCGTCGCGCACGTAGGTCCGCAGCAACGCCCTGCGGACGTCGAGCACGAGGTTCTCCGCAGGCCCACGAACCAGGGTCCTGGCGCGGCGGGCCACCTCGTGGCTCAGCGCGCAGCCCCACCCCTGGGCTTGCGCCGTCACGAGCCACACGCCGTCATCTGCCCCGTCGAGGTCGAATCCGCCCTCGGCATCGAGCGGGCTCTCCAGGCGCCCATGGACCGCCCCGGTGGACGTGCGCATGAGACTTTCGAACAGCTCGCGGCGTGCACCCAGGCGCTGGGCGTGCGCCGTGCAGGGTCGGCCGGGGAGCGCGTCTGCGCCGATTACCCTCCCGCGCAGGTGCTCGGCTCGGCCCAGCACGAGGTCGCCGACATCCTGGCGCGTGCCGAGCCTGAGCGTGATGGGCCCCGACACGGTCGGCGCCAGACGCGGGGCCCAGCCCGCCACGAGCACGACCTGCGGCGGACCCGCGGCCAGCACGCAAAAGCGGCCGTCCGCGTCCGTGGGCGCGCCGTGCTCGCGCAGCGTGGGCTCGAGGATCGCATCGAGGCCGACGTCGGCATCCGACTTGAAATCGCGCCGGGGTTCGCGAGGTGCGTCCATGGTGTCCACGACTACGACCGCACTCACGACGGGCTTGCCTGTGCCGTCCACCACCCGGCCCTCAAGCACAGCAGCGGCTGTGACCGGGATTTCGACCGCCAACCGGCCGCCTCGCTCGTGCAGATTGACGCCCACGGGCAGCTCGACCACACGGCGGCCGGGGAACGCGTCCCTGGGCGTCGCGCGCACACGCAAGCGCAGCGCGCCGGCATGGACCGCCTCGGTGACGTCGAACACCACGAGCCCGGGCGTCTCGTCCTCGACCACCTGGATCTCGTGGTCCTCTCGATCCCCCTGGCCCCCCTCGGGCATGACGCTGACGTGGGTCGGCGGCCGCGCGTCGGCGGGCAGGCCCACCAGGCGCACCTCGAGGATCCACGGCTCAGGTGTGGGCGGCTGCGACAGGCTCTCGTCAGGCACTCCCTCCAGCACGGGGCCCCGCACACCCGCGCCCTCCGCGGGCACCAGGGGAAGCGGCCGGTGGACCACGTCGAGAGCCTCCGTCGTCGTGCGCTGGTGCAAGATCCACGCGACGAGGCCCGCCAGCCCCGCCAGCAGCGCGGCACCCAGCAGGAGGCGGCAAGTGCGCGAGCGGTTCCTCGTGGGACCTCCTGCCTCGGTCTCAGCGCGCGAGGCGCAGCGCCGGCGGAAGCCCCTCGAGCATCTCACGGGGGCGGCGGGGGCCGCCGCCGTCGTCGTCGAGCGGCTCGATCCTCGGCCAGGGGGCTTCCTGGCCCTGGCGCGGGCCCTCGCCGCCGATGGCCCACTCGGGCCGTCCGTCCCAGCCTCGCAAGCCCTCGACGCGTTCGATGCGCTCGCCGGCCTCGGCGAAGGCGCGCTTCATGAGCGCCTGCAGCTCGCGCGGGGTGGGGCGTGCGGCGCCCTTGGACTTGGCCGAGAGCAGCACCTCGCGCATGACCTCGCCGATGCGCGCCGGCGCGGAGGCGTTGACGAGCTCGTGGTCGAGCGGCAGGCGCTTCGTCTGCGCGCGCGCGTAGGCCTCGGCCTGCGCGCGCGTGAGCCAGAAGATGGGGGTCTCGGTGGCCAGCCCCGACGGCGGCTCGCCCGCCTTCCAGCCCTCCGGCGTGAGCGCGGTGCGC
>JANOFW010000376.1:0-2628 GCA_031413835.1 Planctomycetia bacterium | reverse complement strand
CGCGGTCCATCACGCGGCAGGTGAGCAGCGCCAGGCAGGTCATGTTGACGCCCGAGGGCGCCTGGAGCTGGGGCAGCCAGGTCTGCTGCTCAGGCAGGGCCCGCCCCCAGCCGTCATCGAGCAGGCGGCGGAGCCCGTCGTGGACGTCGGGCGCCGGGTCGAGCGCCGCCGCCGCGACGAAGGGCGCCAGCCCGATCGAGGCCAGCCGGCCGTTCCTCACCCACGGCATCCCCTGGACGTCCTCGCGCAGCTCGCCGTACTCGGTGCGCTTGCCGCGCGGGTCGCGCAGCCACATCTTGTCGGCCCGCAGCCGGCGCGCGAGGGCCACGAGGTGGGCCCGCGCCTGCTCCTTGAGCGCCGGGTCCTCGACGTAGCGGCCGATGGCCGCCCAGCCCAGCGTGTAGCCCGCGAGCTGGTCGCGGCTCACGTCCGTGCGGCACCAGAAGCCCTGGCCCAGCGGGCTCGGCTCGCTCTTCTCGGCCGGAGGGCTGCCGGGGAGGGGGCGACCCACGTTGCGCGCGAGACCACCCTCACGGCCGCTGGCGCGCGCCAGCAGAGCGAGCCCCTCGGCCAAGAGGCGCAGTTCGTCGAGCGCCGCGGGATCGCGCGTCACGTGCCAGCGACAGGCCTGCGAGGCCGCGTAACAGCCGCTCCAGATGGCGGCGTCGGAGAGCGCCAGCACGTCGTGCGAGAGCTGCTCGGGCGTGGCCCCGACGCGATGCACGTAGGCCAGCAGCCCCTCGGGCGAGAGGTGCGCGCGCATGCGTCCTTGGAGGCGCGCCGACTTCTCGACGAGCTCGGCGTCGCTGCGCCCGGCCGGCGCCGGAACGGGAGCGCCGGGGCCGTTGAGGGCCCGGTCGGCCTGCGCCGTGGGGCCCGTCGGCGCGAGCGCCGCAAAGAGCAGCCAGGCCAGCCCGAGCAGCCACGGCCACCAGCGCCTCATGCGCGGCGCTCCAGGAAGGCGCGCGTGCGCGCGTGCTGGGGCCGCTCGAGCACCTCGCGGGCGGGCCCCACCTCAAGCAGCGTGCCCTGCTCGAGGAAGCCCACCCGGTCGGCCACGTCGCGCGCGAAGTCGATCTCGTGGGTCACGATCAGCAGCGTGCGCTCGTGCGCGCGGGCCACCTCGCGCAGCACCTCCAGCACCTCGCCGGTGGTCTCGGGGTCGAGGGCGCTGGTGGGCTCGTCGCAGAGCAGGATCTCGGGGTCCATGGCCAGGGCCCGGGCGATGGCCACGCGCTGCTGCTGCCCGCCGCTGAGCTCGCGCGGGCGCGCGGCAAGACGGGCCCCCAGCCCCACGCGTTCCAGCTGGCCGCGCGCGCGTTCCTGCGCCTCGCCGCGCGTCAGCCCCCCCACGCGCTCCGGCGCCAGAGCCACGTTCTCGAGCGCGCTCAGGTGGGGATAGAGGTGGAAGGCCTGGAAGACGAAGCCGATCCGGCGCCGAAGCGGCCTCCAGAAGGGGGCCGCCGGGTCGGCGGCCTCGCCTCCGAGAGGCACCTCCTCGCCGAGCACCTCGAGCGAGCCCCCGTCACGCCACTCGAGCCCGTTCACCAGCCTGAGCAGCGTGGACTTGCCCCCGCCGCTGGGCCCCACCAGCGCCAGCACCTCGCCCGCGGCCAGCTCGAGATCCACCCCACGCAGCACGGGCGCGGCCCCGAAGGACTTGGTCACGCCGCGCATGCGCACGCGCGGCGCGGAGCCTGCGGCCGGCGCGGGGGCGGCGCTCAGAGGCGCCACTCCATCACCTGGAACTGGGGCTCGGTCACGTGACGGTAGGCCACGGCCGGCAGGTCGGTGGCGGTGCGCACGTGCAGCGTCATGCGCTGGTAGGCATCGCGGTCAGCCAGGATGTGCAGCTCCACGAGGCGGCCGGTCGGGCCCGTGGGACCCATCTCCTCGTAGACCTCGTAGCGCTCGCTGCCGTGCGCCTCCCAGTAGGTCTTGAGCTCGCGCGCCCGCAGCAGGAACTCGTCCTTGTGGCAGGCCTCGATCGAGAAGCTGACCAGGCTCAAGACGCGCGACATGGAGGGGGCCCCGGGGCGCAGGCCGCACGGCCCGCCGCGCTGGGTAGGATCGGGGCCGGCCTGCGCGCTGTCCCGGCTTTTCCCGGGTGCGCGCGCCCGGAGGACCCCGTGCGCTGGACCGCGTCGCTGACTCTCGGCCTCGTCGGCTTGGCCCTGGGCGGCACCCTCTGGCTGCTCTTCGGCGAAGGCAAGGCGCCCCCCGAGCCGCTGCGGCACGACGAGGTCGAGGTGGCCCCCGACGTGCCGGCCTGGATGCGGCTCAAGAGCGGCACCGTGACCATCGGCGTGCGCGGCAGCGACGGCCTCGTGCCCACGGGCGCCCAGGTGGGCTTCGAGACCCTGCGCGGCCCCCGCCTCTACTACGTCGATCCCGACGGCCTGCGCACGCTCACCGACGTGCCCCTGGGCGACGTCGTCATCGTGGCCGAGGCCCCCGGCTTCGAGCGTCTGACCCGTCCGACGCGGGTCGAACCCGGCGTGCCCGGCGAGCTCAAGATCGTGCTGCTGCCCTTCGCCAAGGTCAGCGCACCGCGTTGAGCCTCGGCGGTGACGACGTTTCGTGTCAGCCGCACGACCTGTTCGCGATCTCGACAGCCGCAGCGGCGAA
>JANOFW010000375.1:0-1637 GCA_031413835.1 Planctomycetia bacterium | reverse complement strand
AAGGGGCGCTACGTGCTGGCGCTCGGCACGCTCGAGCCGCGCAAGAACCTCGTGCGGCTGCTCGAGGCGCTCGATCATGTGCGTCAGGTCGAGGGAGACGTGCGGGTCGTGGTGGTGGGGGCGCGGGGGTGGTTGGACGAGCCGATCCTCGCGGCGATCGCGGCGCGGCCCTGGGTGGAGCACCTGGGCGCGGTGGAACCGGCGCAGCTGGCCGCGCTGTTGCGGGGAGCGAGCGTGCTCGCCTATCCTTCGCTGGGCGAGGGCTTCGGCCTGCCGGTGCTGGAGGGCTTCGCCGCGGAGGTTCCCGTGCTCGTGGGCGCCGACACGGCCTGTGCCGACCTGGCCGGCGACGCCGCGCTGGCCGTCGATCCCCGCGACGTCAAGGCGCTGGGCGCGGGCCTGCGGCGCCTCCTGCGCGAGGCGCCGCTGCGCGCGGCGCTCGTCGAGCGCGGTCGCGCCGTAGCGGCCGCTCACACCTGGGAGCGAGCGGCACGCATGACGCGCGCCGTTTACGAGCTGGCGCTGCACGCGTGATCGCCATCGACCTCTCCCCGCTGGTCTTCGCGCCGCAGCGCGGGGTGGCACGCGCGCTGAGTCACCTGCTTCACGGGCTGGGATTCCTGGGCCCCACGGGCTTCGTGGTGGAGGGCTTTCGGCCTGCCGTGTCCCCCGCGCGCGTGCACCTGGAGGCGGGCACGCTCCATCTGAGCGCGCTGCGCACGGTGGGTCCGGACTCGCCCCGGCCGGTGGTGTGGCGCCGCGCGCTCTCGGGTGCGTTGGGCGAGCACGGGGCGCAGGTGCTGCTCTCGCCGTGGGCCTCCCTCCCGCACACGAGCGTGCCCGTCGTCGCCTGGATTCACGAGGTGCCCTTCGCCCGGCATGGCCCGCTGGAGGGGACGCTGCGCACGATGCGACATCGCCGTGCCCTGGCGCGGGCCGTGGAACGGGCCGCCGCCTTGGTCGTGCCCGCGGAGTCCGTGCGCGCCGACCTGCTCCACCTTCACCCCGAGGCACGCCCGCGCGTGTACGTCGTGCCGCACGGCTTCGACCCGCGCCCTTGGCAGGCGGCCGGGCTGGAGGAGGCCGAGGGCACGCCGGAGCGCCTGTCGATGTCCACCGCGCCGTACGCGTTGCTGTTGGGGACCGGGAGGGGGGCCGGGGGGGCGAAGAAGAAGGGCGTGGACGTGTTCGTCCGCGCCTTCGAGGACCTGCGCCTCATGGGCCTCGAGCCCGTGGTCGTGGGCACGGCGTCGGGCCTCTCTGCCAGGGTCCGCGTGGTGCCCGAGCCCGACGACGCCGAGCTGCGCGTGCTGCTCTCGCGGGCGAGCCTCTTGGCGATGCCGTCGCGCTCCGAGGGCTTCGGCTACCCGATGCTGGAGGCCTTCGCCGCGGGGGTGCCCGTGGTGGCCAGCGCCGCGGGCGCGCTGCCCGAGGTGAGCGGCGGGGCGGCGCGGCTGGTGCCCCCGGGCGACGTGGACGCGCTGGTGGAGGGGATCCTGCGCGTGCACACCGACGAGGACCTGCGCGCGCGGATGATCCAGGCGGGGCTGCGGCGCGCGGCGGAGTTCCCCGTCGAGGCCATGGCTCGCGGCTGGCTGCGGGTGCTGGCCCAGGCCGGAGGTCTTCCATGGCGCGTC
>JANOFW010000374.1:0-5363 GCA_031413835.1 Planctomycetia bacterium | reverse complement strand
ACGTGCTGAAGTTGCGCACGAGCGTGAGCCGAGTGACGCCCACGTTGGGCACGATGCCCGGGGGCAGACGGCAGGTTCCAGTTCCGGGGTGCGTGTCCACCACCACGATGAAGTCGTGCTCGGCGTAGTCGATCTTGTAGGAGGGGACGATCTGGATCTTGAGCCAACGCAGCAGGGCGCGGTTCTCGGCGCGACCCACGAGACCCGTGTAGGCCAGCACGGCCTCCACGTGCAGCAGACGCCGCAGCAGATGCTGCATGGCCAGCGCGCTGGCGATGGCATCCGGGTCGGGGTTGTGCTGCAGGTGGATGAGCGGGTGCTTCTTTCCCCGGGCGAGGTCGAGCAGCAGGCGCAACGTGCGTGCGCTCGCGGGCGCGGCAGGCAGGAGGTCGGTGACGGTGCCTTCGGCGGGGAACACGGCGACCTACGCCCGACCGCGGCGGCGCGAGCGGGGCCAGGCGCGCAGCGCCTCCACCAGCAGGCGCACCCCGTAGCCCGTGGCACCCTTGCGCAGCAGGCCGGCGTCGCGCTCGGTCCAGGCCATGCCGGCGATGTCGAGATGCGCCCAGGGCAGGCCGTCGGTGAAGCGCTCGAGGAAGGCGGCGCCGGTCTGCACGCCCCCACCGGGCGAGCCCAGGTTGGAGACGTCGGCGTAGACGCTGTCGAGCTGCCGCCGGAAGCCGTCGCTCAGCGGCAGGCGCCAGAGCGCATCGCCGCTCGCCTTCGAGGCCTCCAGCAGGCGCGCGCAGACGTCGTCGTGGCCCAGCACGGCGGCGAACTGGTCGCCCAGCGCCACCACGCAGGCGCCCGTGAGCGTGGCCGCGTCGATCAGCGCCTCGGGCCGGGGCTTGACGTGCTTGGCGGCGTAGGCCAGCGCGTCGGCCAGGATCAGGCGGCCCTCGGCGTCGGTGTTCTTGATCTCGATGGTCACGCCGTTGAGGGCGCGCAGGATGTCGCCGGGCTTGTAGGCGTTGCCGTCCGGCATGTTCTCGACCAGCGGCACCAGGCCCGTGACGCGCAGCGGGAGCTTCAAGCGCGCCACGGCGCACATGGCCCCGAGCACGGCGGCGCCGCCGCACATGTCGAACTTCATGTCCTCCATCTTGGCGGCCGGCTTGATCGAGATGCCACCGCTGTCGAAGGTGACGCCCTTGCCGACGAGCGCCACGTGGGGCATCCGCCGCCCGCGCCGTCCGGCGCCCTTGGGCTCGTGCGTGAGCACCACGAGCCTGGGCGGCTGGGCGCTGCCACGCGCCACGCCGAGCAGCGAGCCCATGCCCAGGCGCTCCATCTCGTCCTTCTCGAGCACCCGGGCCGTGAGGCCCTCGGCGCGCGCCATCTCGACGGCCTTGTCCGCCAGCCAACGCGGCGTGGCCACGTTGCTGGGCTCGTTGCCCAGATCGCGGGCGAAGCACACCGCTTCGGCCAGGATGCGGCCCTCGGCGAGGCCGCGGCGCGCGGCGGCCTTCGCGCGCGGCGCGACCACCAGCGTGAGGCGGTCCACGCCGGTCTTGGCCTTCTCGGTGCGGTAGCTCTCCCAACGGTAGAGCGAGAGCAGCGCCGCCTCGGCCACGGCGCGTGCCGCGCGCTCGGGCTCGAGCGCCCGACCTGGCCCCGCAGGCAGGACCAGCAGCAGGGTGCGCGCGCCTTGATCGCAGGCCGCCCGCAGGCCCTGGGCGACGGCGCGGCGCAGCCCGTCGGCGTCCAGACGCTTGAGCTCGCCCAGGCCCGCCAGGGTCAGCGAGGCCACCCGGCCCCCCGCGCCCCCCACCACGGTCGAGGTCTGGGCCAGCGTGCCCTCGAAGAGCCGGCGCTTCACCAGGGTGGCCACGGGGGCCCGGTAGGAGGCGCCCAGGCTCCCGGCGCGCGCGGCCGCCGGCTCGCCCTTGGCGAGGAACAGGACCGCGCCGTCGGCACGCAGGGCGCGCAGGGGACGGGAATCGAGCTGGATGTCCATCGGGGCTCCTCGCGTGGGACGCTGCCTGCCGGTCAGCGGCGCTTCTCGTAGCCCAGTCCGCGCACGATCTTGAGCATCTCGCTCCAGGTCGGGAAGGCCCGCCCGGTGCGCGCCTTGTGGGCGTTGACCGCGTTGATCAGCTCAAGCTCGTCGGCGCCCAGGTCGTAGGCGTTGATGTTGCGCGGGGCGCGGCGCTCGACCTGCCGCCGGTCCTCTCCGCCCCGGCGCTCGACGGCGACGGGCTCGCTGTCCTTGCGCCGGTCGCCCTGTCGGCGCTCGTGGCGCACGCGTCGGCCCGTGGGCACCCCGTCGGCGGCCGGCCCGGTGCCCGCGAGCACGGGTGCGTCGCCGAGGCCCCCCGGCGGGGTAGTCGCAGCCGGCTTGGGAGTGCGGGAGGCCTCCATGGCAGGGCCAAGCCTACGCGGGTGGGCCCCGCCTGCTACCCCCGCATGAGGGCCCACGGGTTGAGGACAGACCGGCTTGAGGGCGGGCCGGCCTCCCGGCCCAGGGGCCCCAGGGCAGGCCCCGTGCTCAGCCTCCGGCGAGGACCACTTCGACGACGCGCTGCTCCTCCTCGGCCAGCTCGAAGCTCTCCGACCAGGTCCGGCCAGCTGCGTCGGTCGCCCGCAGGCTGACGGGCCCGGGTCGCAGGGACGCTTCGCCGGTGCGCAGCGGCAGGGGGCGGTACTCGCCCGCGCCTTCGCGCACCTCGATGGCCACGTCGCCCTGGACGGCGCGGCCGCGTTCGTCGCGCACGCCCTTGACGCGCACCACCCCGGGCCGCACGAGCACCAGCGTGGGCGCCTTCGTGGTGCGACCCTCGAGCAGCTCGAAGGGCTCGCTGCGGGCCGGCAGGTAGCCCACGCCGACCCCCTCGATGCGGTAGCGCCCGGGCGCGAGGCCGTCCTCCTCGACGCGTCCGGCACGGCTCACGAAGCTGCCCAGCTCGGTGTCCGCGCCGCCATCTCCCGACAGGCGCACGAGGGTGACCGTCGCAGGATCGATGGCCCGCCCTTTCCCGTCCACGACGCGGATCTCGAGAGCCGCGCCTCCTTCGGCGGTGAAGGCCACCTGCACGACCTTGTGCGCCTCGACCGTGGCCTCCTCGGGGCGCGTGGCCAGGGTGCCGGCCCTCAGGCTCACGCGGTAGACGCCCGCCGGCAGGCGCTCGACGACGAACACTCCCTTGTCGTTCACGGCCACGAGCTGGCGCTGTGTCCCTCCGGCGGCCCCCTGGGCCCCCACCGGCTCGAGCAGCACCTCGACGCGGCCTCCCGGTGGGCGCGTGGTGAGGCCGGCGATCGTGCCCTGGATGGCGCCGCGGCTCTTCACGGCCCACGCCAGGTTCTTCGTGTTGGCCGGGATCTCGCCCTGAAACTGGCTGCCGAAGCCGGGGTGGAACAGGTCGGCGACGAATGGTCCGTGGCTCAGGCCCGAGAGGCGGAAGGAGCCGTCCTCCCGGGTCAGGGCCGAGCGGATCTTGTTGTCGTAGAAGTAGTGCTTCTTGTAGGCCACCACGTGCCGCAGGCGGATGAGCACGCCCTCGACGCCCTTGGAGAGGTCGCCTTCGCTCACCACCCGACCCTCGATCCAGTTGCCCTCACGCAGCTGGTAGGTGCGCTCGAGCCGCTCGCCTGGCTTGAGCACCGGCCGGTGGGAGAAGCCGTCCTCGCCCTCGTCGAAGTCGGTCCACATGTAGTCGGGGTGCGTGATCACCACCTCCAGCTGCACGGTGCCGTCGATGGGTCCGAGGTGGAAGGTGCCGTCCGAACGCGTGATGCGCTGCAGGGCCTCGGTATTCGCAGGGTCGGTGCCGTAGACGCGCGGCCCCAGCACCTTGCCGAGGAAGTCGCCCAGCGTGGCGGCCGCCGCCAGCACCCGCGGCACGGTGGTGGGCACCGCGATCCCCGGCTCGCCCGGCGCCGGGTTGAAGGCCTTGGGCGCGATCTGCTGCAGGAAGATCTGCACCAGCGCGCCGGCGACGGGGTTGCCTGCGGGGTCCACGACCTTGCCGGCGAGATGGCCGCCGCGCTGCAGCACGACGCGCACGTCTTCCTCGGGCTTGCCGGTGAACACGACGGCCGGAGCGTGCGACTCGGTCCAGGCCACGACCATCTTCACGCGGTCCTTCACGCCCTGGGCCGCGACCTCGAAGCGCCCCTGGGCATCGCTGCGGGTCTCGCCCGCCACCTCGTAGTCGCCGATGGTCGGCACCAGAGCTGGATCGAAGTTGGAGCCATCGGCGCGGAAGGCGGGTGCCGAGAGCGTCTCGCCCGTGTCGAGCCGAACGAGGAGCACCCTGGCGTCCGCCACGGGCTTGTCGGCGTCGTCCACCACAAGCCCGCGGTAGACCCCGCCCTGGGGCGAGGGATCCGTGGCGGCGTGGAGTCCGTCGTCGGTGCCCCGGGGCCCGCGCTCCACCCCGCCCAGGCTGGTCAGCTCCTGCGGCTCGGACTCGTCCGTGGCAAGCTGCCACAGCAAGGCGCCGCCGGCCACGAGCAGCGCGCCCAGGGCCAGCCAGGGGACGACACGCATGCGCAAGACTCCAGTCCGATCCGGCCCGCCCGACACGATGCTACTCGCGCTGGCGGGTCGTGCCCGCCCCCCGGCCCCCCGGGCTCAGGAAGAGGGCAGCTTGACCTGGCTCAGGTCGAAGGGGCCCGAGGGCTCGGTACGGAAGCTGTCGCCGTCCTCGTGGTGCGAGGAGAACTCGATGATCTGGCTGTCCTCGAGCCCGGAGAAGCGGTGCAGCAGGCGCTGGGCGATGTGCTGGTGGTCGCCCGGCAGCATCACCCGGTCGCCCTGCTCGGTCTCCAGCAGCACGCGGCCGCGGATGACGTAGAAGACCTCGTCCTTCTCCTTGTGGTAGTGCATCGAGCAGCGGAACGCGCGCGCTGGTGCGCCGCATTCGCGACTCGGGCTTCCAGAACGGCGCGCTCAGTACGGACCCCGCGCACCAGAGCGCCGAGGAACTCGTCGCGCTCGCGCGCAACGCGCCCGGACTCGAAGCGACGGATCTCGCGTTCGAGGTGACGTGCAAGGCGCCGTACCACTGGGATGAACCCGGCTGGGCGGGCGTGAGTGGGCAACTGCCGCGCGCCGTCCGCCCCGCGCCCGCGCTGAGAGTCGTCGCGTACGACTTCGGCGTGAAGCGAAACATCCTGCGCCGGCTCGTCGACCAGGGCTTCGACGTGACGGTCGTGCCGTCGCGCACGACCGCGAACGAGGTGCGCGCGCTGAAGCCCGACGCGGTCTTTCTCTCGAACGGCCCCGGCGACCCCGCAGCCGTCCAAGGGATTAGGGAGCAGGTCCGATCGCTCGCCGACGATTTTCCGATCTTCGGCATTTGCCTCGGCCACCAGATTCTGGGTCTCGCGCTCGGCGGTACCACGAAGAAGTTGAAGTT
>JANOFW010000373.1:0-2774 GCA_031413835.1 Planctomycetia bacterium | reverse complement strand
AAAACGTGTTTCTTAGAATCGCTGAGAACCTGCCTCGATTTACTCAATCAAAAGGAGTGAGATGGTCTCGATCCCCGCCTACGTGCTGGTGGGCATGCGTCGCGCGGATCGGCTGGCCACCGAGGCCAGCATGAAGTACGTGCTCTTCGGCGCCGTCTCCTCGGGCCTGATGCTCTTCGGCTTCCCCTGGCTCGTGGGGCTCGCGGGCGGGACCTCGCTCGAGGCCCTGCGCGCGGCGCTGGCCAACGGTGCCGGCGAGCAGCCCGTCTTCTACGTCGCCGCGGCGATGGTGCTGGCCGGCTTTGCCTTCAAGATCTCGGCCGTGCCCTTCCACTTCTGGGCGCCCGACGTCTACGCCGGCGCGCCGGCGGCCGTGGGCGGCTTCCTGGCCGTGGCCTCCAAGGCCGCCGGCTTCGCCGGCCTGGTGCGCGTGATGGGGGCCCTGGACCTCTCGGCGGCCCCGTTGACCGAGGGCGAGCAGCTCACCCACGTCTGGCCGCAGGGCAGCGCCTTCCTCGCGCTGCTGGCCGTCGTGGCCGTGCTCACCATGACGGTGGGCAACCTGGCCGCGCTGCGTCAGCGCGAGATCAAGCGCCTGCTGGCCTGGTCGAGCATCGCCCACGCCGGCTACCTGCTGCTGGCGCTCAGCGTCTGGTCCACGGGCGCCATCGCGGCGATGGTCTTCTACCTCGTGGCCTACCTGTTCATGAACCTGGCCGCGTTCCTGCTCGCGGGCCTCCTGATCCGCGAGCTGGGCACGGGCGAGATCGAGGCCTTCCGCGGCCTGGGCCGGCGCGCGCCCTGGCTGGGCATCGCCTTCGCGATCGTGCTCTTCAGCCTCACGGGCCTGCCGCCGCTGTTCGGCTTCGTCGCCAAGCTGCAGGTCTTCTACGCCGTCTTCGACCAGGGCTACGTATGGCTGGGCGTGATCGGGCTGATCAACGGCGCGATCAGCCTCTACTACTACGCCCGCATCCTCTCGTGGATGTACCTGGCGGAGGAGAGCGCGGCGGACGCGCGCGCGCCGCGCCTCTCGGCGGCCGATCGGCTGTTGACGCTGGGCCTCGTGCTGCCCGTGGTCGTCTTCGGCCTGTGGTGGGGCTGGATCCTGGAGTGGGCCCGCAGCGTCGCACCGGGCACCCTGCTCGGGATGGGAGGCTAGCCATGCGCCTCTCCGTCGGCTCCGCCCCCGCGCTCGAGCTCTTGAACGAGCTCTTCACCCGCAGCTACTACAGCGCGGCGGGCTACGTCTTCGAGTCGCAGCCCTACGTGGTGCCCGCGGACGCCGACGCCCTCGACCTGCTGAGCCTGATCCGGCGCGAGGACCGTCGCCATGCGCAGCTGCTCGCGGGCGTGATCGACGACCTTGAGGCCGTGCCCCTGGCAGGGGCCTTTCCCTACTGGCACCTCGACCTCAACTACCTCAGCGTGCCCACCCTGGCGCTGTTCGTGGCCTCGGCGCTCAAGCACGACCTCACCCGCTACGAGGCCGCGTTGGCGGTGCTGCCTGCCGAGGCGGTGGGGGCGCGCGCCACGCTGATGGCCCTGCGCCTCGAGAAGCAGGCGCAACTCGAGCGGCTGGCGCCCGTGGCGACGGCCGCCAAGGAGCGCGAGACGGCCGCCGTCCAGGCCAAGATCGACGCCCGCAAGTCCGCGCGCACGGCGCGGCTCGCCAAGGAAAAGGCCGCCAAGGACGCCGCGAAGAAGGCCGCCGCCCGGCCCGCCGCCGCCAAGACCGCTGCGCCCGCGGCCGCCAGCCTCGACCCCAACGAGGCCGGTATCACGCCCAAGGAGCGTGCCCGCCGCACGATGCTCGCCAAGCGTGGAGGCGGCGCGCCCGCCGCGGCCCCGGCAGCCGCTGCCGCCCCCGCTGCCCCGGGCCTCGACCCCAACGAGGCCGGCATCACACCCAAGGAGAAGGCCCGGCGCACGATGTTGGCCAAGCGCGGCGCCGGCGCGCCGGCTCCGTCGCCTGCCGTGGCCGCTGCGCCGACCGGAGCCGACCTCCCAGGCGCCGATCTTCCCGATCCTGATGAGCCCGGCATCGCGCCCAAGGAGCGGGCGCGGCGCCAGATGCTGCGTAAGCGCGCGGCCGCAGGCGTCACGGCGTCCCCCGCGGCACTCGCTGCCGCTCCGCTGGCCCCCACCGCCCCTGCGGCCCCCGTCGAACAGGATCTCGACCCCGAGGAGCCGGGGATCTCGCCCAAGGAGAAGGCGCGGCGGACCATGCTCCGCAAGCGCCGCGCCGCCGCCTCGGGCGGGTAGCGTTCTTTCTCGGAAGAACGCCCAACGACGCGTCGCGGGCTACCGGGGCCGTGGCTCCCGTGTTCCCATGGGCGCGTGAGCGAGACCGCCCCCGAGCCCCCTGACGTCTCGGCCGCGCCCCTGGGCAGCCTCAAGCCGCCGGCGAGCGGCGTCGTGCTGCACTTCGCCGAGCTCGCCTTGAAGGGCGGCAACCGGCGGCGCTTCGAGCGGCGGCTGGGCGACCGCCTGCGTCAGGCGCTTGAGAGCGCGGTCCTGCCCGCCAAGGTCGTGGCGCTGGGGGGGCGCTTCCTGGCGGTGCCCCGGGATCCGGCGCGGGCGGCGCGCGCGCTCGAGGTGCTCACGCGGGTGCCGGGGGTGGCGCACGCGGCGCGTGCGCGTCTGGTCGAGGCGCAGATGGGGGCCCTGGAGGCCGCGGCGATCGAGGTCCTGGCAGAGGCCCCGCCCGGCACGTTCAAGATCGAGTCGCGGCGCGCGGACAAGTCCTTCCCGCTCGACTCGATCGGCATCTC
>JANOFW010000372.1:0-6240 GCA_031413835.1 Planctomycetia bacterium | reverse complement strand
CCTCTCCTCGACTGCACTTGGCGCACCTCGAGCCGGCCGGACTCCGGCTGGTAGGTGACCTCGAGCACGGGGTAGCCGGCGCCGTAGACCCACTGCTCCCAGAACCACTTGAGGTCGCGGCCGGCGGCGCTCTCCATGGCGCGGCGCAGGTCCTCGCTGGTGACGGCGCAGTCGCGTCGGCCGGCCACGTAGCCCTTGACGCCCTTCCAGAAGGCCTCGTCGCCGATCTCGCGCCTGAGCGTGTGCAGGATGGCAGCGCCGCGGTCGTACTGCTTGCCGCCGTGGAGCTCCAAGGGGATGTCGCCGCGCGGCTCCTTCTTGAGGTCCAGCGCCCCGGCGTCGGGCGTGCCGGCCATGTAGCCCTCGTTCTGCTCGCGGCGCCGCAGCAGCAGCGCCTCCTCGCCGAAGCGCTTCTCGAACCACACGTCGGTCATGTAGGTGGCGAAGCCCTCGTTCAGCCAGATGTGCTCCCAGGTCTTGCAGGTGAGCAGGTCGCCGAACCACATGTGGGCCAGCTCGTGGGCCACGAGGCCCTCGCTCATGTAGTTGGGCCGCGCGCGCTCCGTGTGCAGCGCGCGCATGTTGAGCGTGGTGGCGGTGGTGTTCTCCATGCCTCCGTAGAGGAAGTCCCAGACGAAGGTCTGGGCGTAGCGCGGCCAGGGGTAGACCTCGCCGGTGAGGTCGCTGAAGACCTCCAGCATGTGCGGCGTCTCCCTCAGGGCCGTGACCAGCTCGTCGTGATGGCCCGGCACGGCGCTGTACTCGACGGTGACGTCCTTCCAGCGCTCGGTCACCGTCTCGAGGTCGGCCACGATCAGGGTCAGCAGGTACATCGGGCTGCGCCAGGGGAAGCGCCAACGGTCGGTGTGCGTGCCGTCGGCGTTGGGCGTGCTCTCCTCGAGCTTGCCGTTGCTGACGGTCTCGAGGTCCTTGGGCGCGATCACCGTCACGTTCCAGGTCAGCCGATCGTCGGGCTCGTCGTAGCAGGGCACCCAGCGCCGGTTCTCGCTGCCCTGGCCCTGGCTGTAGAGGAACCAGGGCGTCGCGGGGTCTTCCTTGCTGGGCTTGTGGAAGAAGAGCCCCATCCGTGGCGTGCTCAGGTAGGTGATCGTCACCCGTCCGGCCGTGCCCACCTGGAGCGGCGCCGGCAGCGTGATCGAGAGCACGCCGTCCTTGACCTCGTGCGCGAGCGGCGTGCCGCGCGGGCAGGTGACGGACTTCACCTCGGTGTCCACGCAGTGGAGGCGAAGCGTGGCGAGGCCGTCCACCAAGGCCTCGAAGTCGTGCACCGCCGTGCCTTCGACGGTGCCCCGCTCGAGGTCGGGCTTGACCGTCAGGTCGAGGTGCACCTGGTCGAAGTCGCGCGTGGAGGCGTCGAGCGGGATCGGAGTGGGGGGCGCGGGGGGCGTCGCGGGCGCGGCGGGAGCGGGGGGCTCGTGAGCGCCGGCCACGCCGACCAGCAGCAGCGAGGCCAGGAGCGGCGCGGCCACGAACGTGGCCCAGGAACGGCGCGGCATGCAGACCCTCCTGGGAGGACGACCTCCCGGTGACCGGGGAATGCTACCGTGCCCGAGTTGCCCCCGGAGCCCCCTGACGATGGTCCTGCGCCTCTTTCCGCGAGCCTCCTCGCTCGCCCTGCTCCTCCTCGCCGCCGTTCCGGCTTCGGCCGACGCGCGCGTGCCCGACGTGAGCGCCAAGGACCTGCCCGTGGCCGGCACCTGCGCGCCCATCGACGGCCGCGACGTCACCTTCGTGACGGTGGGGGCGCCGGGCGAGTACCGCGTGGATGGTCAGCCCACGGTGCTCGACGACGCGGGCCTGCTGGCGCTTCTCCAGCGGCGTGCGCCGACCGCCGCCGGCCAGGTCTCACGCCACCAGGTGTGGGCCGTCTCCTCGGCGCCCAACCCGTTCCTGGCCGTGGCCCGCGTGCGCATGGCCTGCCAGCAGGCGCGCATCTTCCGCATGGGGGTCCAGGTGCAGGCCGAGCAGGGCGGCACGGTCATGGGCTTCCCGCTCTTCCTGCCCGCCACGGCCCTCGAGAAGCCGCCCAGCGCCGACGCGGCGAAGGCCCGCAGCCTCAAGATCCGCATGGACCGCACGGACGGTCCCGAGGAGAGCAACCCGCGCCGTCTCTACGTCGCGGCCACGCAGGCCGTGGAGCGCTTCGGCCCGATCGTGGCCGAGGTGAGCCTGGACGCCAACCTGCCCACGCAGCACGTGGTCACCTGCCTCGACATGCTCTACCGCGGCGGCTGCGTCGCCGTGAAGCTCGGCATCCGCGCGCCCACCGTGGGCCGTCGCCTCTACGAGGGCGTGGATCCGCGCGGCACCCAGGTGCCCACGCTGCTCTTGGCCACCGTGCAGGGCCGGCCCCTGGGCGTGGCCGAGCCGACCCTCACGCTGCCGCCCATCGCGCCCCGCAAGGGTCCCTGGGAGGACGACGGCGCCAACCAGCCCGGCGCCCTCGACCTGGTGCTCGAGGACATCCCCGAGAAGGGCGCCGCGCCCAAGGACAAGCCGGCCGACGCCGAGCCCCTGCCCTCCTACGCCGGCCGTCCCGAGGGAGCGCCCGGCACGGTGGTGGTGGCCGCCGACCGCGCCGTGAGCGCCTGGTGCCAGGCGCTGGGCAAGAGTCTGGTCGAGGCCATGAACGGCGTGGCCACGCTGCCCAAGTTCATGGTCAACCACATGCGCGAGCCGCAACGCCTGACGGCCCAGGTCACGCCCATGCAGAAGCTCTTCCAGGGCACGCAGCGCGTCATCCCGAGCACCCTCAAGCTCGACGTCTACCTGCTCAAGGGCGTGAGCATCGTGGCCAAGACCGAGGTCACGCTGCACACCGCGGGCAGCGGGCTCTCCTTCATCTTCGCCCGTTGGGTGAGCGAGCAGTTCCCCACCGACTTCAACCTGCCGCCGGTGCTTGCCGACCCCTTCGCCGCCGGCGTGCCCGGCCACGTGCGCGTGTGGCTCGAGGCCGCCTACGGCGCTGCCTACCGCCAGGGCGCGGCGGGCCTGCCCCAGACCCCCGAGCGCGAGGTGCTGGGCTACCTGCCCACGGTGGCGCACGCGGGCGTCGTGAAGGCCCTCGCGGCGCGCCCGCCGGACTTCGACGTGCTGGCCAAGTGGCTGCGCGTGACCGAGTACGACCGCCTCTTGATCATCCCGCGCCAGGCCACCGCGGCCGTGGTGCTGGAGGGCCGCGTCGCCGGCATCCTGCAGTACGGCATCGAAGCCGAGGAGAAGGAGCTGCGGCTCACGAGCCTCACGGGCCGGGCCGCGCCGAGGTGAGCTCCATGGCCCTGCCCGACGACCTGCTCGCGCAGCGGCCCGAGGAGGCCGTGCGCCGCATCGCGCTGGCGCGCCTGGCGGACCTCGAGAGCGCCGCGCGCCGGCTGGCCGATCCGAGCGATGTCGAGGCGGTGCACGACCTGCGCGTGGCCCTGCGCCGTCTGCGCAGCACGCTGCGCGCCTGGAAGATGCGGCTCGCCGGCAGCGTGCGCGCGAGGCACCGGCGGGCTCTGGGCGAGCTCCAGGCCTTGACCGGCGGCGGACGCGACGCCGAGGTGGGGGCCCGTGGGCTCGCCGACATGAGCGGCCTGCTCTCGCCCGCGGAGCGCCGCGGTGCGCTCTGGCTCCGCGGCCGGCTCGTCAAGCAAGCCGCCCGCGAGCGCAAGGCCATGCGCGAGTCCTCGGATCGGACCCTGCCGCGCCTGCTCCGGCGCCTGAGGCGGCGCTTGTCCTTCTACGCCGTCGAGGTCGGAGGCGTGGCTGCCGCGTCCGCGCCGCGCTTCGCTGCCGACCTTGCCCTGGCCCTGCGCCACCACGGGGCGAACCTCCGGCGCAGCCTCGCGCGCTTGAGCGGGGGGGAGGACGCGGCGGCCGCGCATGCCGCGCGCATCGAGGGCAAGCGGCTGCGCTATCTGCTCGAGCCGCTGGCCGAGCGCCTGCCCGGGGTACCGGAGCTGCTGGAGCGGCTCAAGGGCCTGCAGGACGACTTCGGCGCGATCCAAGACCTGGTCGCGCTCGAGGGCATCGTCGCCCACGGGCTCGAGGAGGCCGCTGTCGAGCACGCCAGGAAACTGCATCGGGCCGCAGGCCGGGCTTCCCGAAAGGCTGGATCCGCCCCCCGCGCCCCCCGCGACGAGACCCGTGCCGGCCTGCTCGCCTTGTCACGCCAGTGCGCTCAGGAGCGGCGACGGCGGCTCGAGGCCGCCTGCCTCGGCTGGCGCGAAGGCCCGGCGTCCGAGGCGCTGGCGGCCGCCGTCGAAGCCCTGGCGCAGGTCGCTCAGGCGCAGGCCTCGGCGGGGCTTGAGATCGAGCGCAAGTACCTGCTGCGCTCCCTCCCGCCCCTGCCCGCGGCCGAGGTCAACGAGATCGAGCAGGGCTGGCTGCCCGGCGAACGGCTGATGGAGCGCCTGCGGCGCGTGACCGTGCGCGGCGAGGTGCGCTGCTGGCGCACCGTGAAGCTCGGGCGCGGCTTGACGCGCATCGAAGTCGAAGAGGAGTGCCCGCCCGAGCTCTTCGAGCGGCTGTGGCCGCTCACTGAGGGGCGGCGCGTCAGCAAGCGACGGCACGTGGTGACCGAGGGTGCGCGCGCCTGGGAGATCGACGAGTTTCTCGATCGCGCGCTGGTGCTGGCCGAGATCGAGCTGGCCGACGCCGACGAGCCGGTGGTGGTGCCCGAGTGGCTCGCGCCCTACGTCGTGCGCGAGGTCACGGACGACGACGCCTACGTGAACCGCCGTCTGGCGCGTTGAGCCGCGAGCGGCGGTCGGTCAGCGCAGCTCGACGGTCGCGCGCTTGATGAGGAGAGGCTGGCGCGGCGCTTCGCTCTGGACGGAGGGAGGCGCACCCACGGCCTCCAGCAGCGCGAGCGTCTCGAGGCCCTCGAGGATCTCCCCGAAGACGGTGTAGCCCAGGTTGCGCGGGTCACCCCCAGCGTTCATGTCGAGCTCGGGCGCGGGTCGGAAGGTGAGGAAGAACTGCGAGCCGGCCGTGTTCGGCGCCGTGGCCCGCGCCGTGCTCAACAGGCCGCGGCGGTCGTGCTTGACGTCGGGGCGCACCTCGAGGGGCAGTCCGTAGCTGAGCATGCCCGAGCTGGTGCCGGTCGGGCTGCCACCCTGCGCCATGAAGCCCTGCCTCACGCGGTGGAAGGTGAGCCCGTCGTAGAAGCCCAGCCGCGTGAGGTAGATGAGGTTGCTCACGTGCAGCGGCGCCACCCGGTGCCAGAGGCGGAGCACCATGCGCCCACGGTTGGTCTCGAGGATCCAGTAGACGTGGCGGTCCTTGGGGAAGCCGACCTGGATCGGTGCGGGCAGGCGCGTGCGCCAGCCGACGACGTCCTCGGGCAGGCGTTGGGCGGCGATGTAGGCGTCCATCTCCGCGAGCGGGTCGCCCTCGCGCACCGCCGTTGGCTTGCCCGCTCCAGCCGGCGCGGGCTTGAGCGCCGGTCCGGGCCGGCCGAGGGTGCTCACCTCCGCCCCCGCGCCCCCTGAGTCGTCGTTCCCCTGGCCGCAGCCCGTCAGCGCGACCGCCAGCGCCACCACGACCGCCTTCCATGTCGCCATGGGTCCTGCCTCCGCGTGTGGGCGCATGCTACGGCGACTTCCGAGGTCCAGCGATACTGGGGAGAGTCTCGGGCCGCGGCGCTCGAGTCGCGGGAGCCCCCATGCGGCGCAAGATCCTGGCCGAATTCCTAGGTACGGCGTTGCTCGTCTGCGTGGTGGTCGGCTCGGGGATCGCGGCGCAGCGCCTGTCGCCGCAGGACATCGGCCTGCAGCTGCTGGAGAACTCGATCGCGACGGTGCTGGGCCTCCTGGCCTTGATCCTGGCCTTCGGCCCGGTGTCCGGCGCGCAGTTCAATCCGCTCGTGACCGGCATCGAGTGGTGGCGGGGGAAGGTGCGGGGCCGCGAGGCGCTCGGCTTCGTTGCCGCGCAGGTCGTGGGCGGCGTCCTCGGGGCGCTGCTGGCCAACGCCATGTTCGAGCGCCCGATCCTGGAGGTCGCCACCCACGTGCGCAGCGGGTGGGCCCTCTGGCTGGGGGAGGTCGTGGCCACCCTCGGCCTGCTGCTCGTGATCCACGGCGCGGCGGCCTCGGGGCTCAAGGCCACGGCCTTCGCCGTGGCCGCCTACATCGGCGCCGCCTACTGGTTCACCTCCTCGACGTCCTTCGCCAACCCGGCCGTGACGATCGCTCGCGCACTGAGTGACTCGTTCGCCGGCATCGCCCCGGCCTCGGT